>CAZSTT010000034.1:16023-22411 GCA_964609705.1 uncultured Thermodesulfobacteriota bacterium | reverse complement strand
CCGTTTCGAGCTTAGGTGAAGGCCTGCTCTGGATTTAGGCAAATAATTGGCCCGGCAAAGAAACTTCCAGGTTCAGGGTGGACAACCCCAAAAATAAGACCCCCTTGGACCTCCTTAGTATCTAAGATTAGAGAAAAATTCTCCTACTGCAATAATGTTCCCTCTGCCAGATAATCGAATAAAAAGTCCTCAAAGGGGATGCCGGTATCCAACAGATAATATCCGATCCCTTTTCTAAGGCAGAATTCCTTTATCCCCTGGAGGAATTCATCCATTTTTTTCCGGTAAAGGGACCTGAGATCAGCACTCAGGGTCAGCTTTTTGGTTTCCCCGGTCTCCATCTCTTTGAGGATAAGATATCCGTCCAGTGAAGGGGAAACCTCTTCATGGTCCAAAACCTGGATGACGGTGGTTTTGAATTTTCTTTGGATCAGGGCCTCCAGCCCCTTTTCCAGCCCTTGGGTATCCAACAGATCACTGATGATAACAGCCAATCCGGGTCTGGTGCAGGTGGCGGCGAAATCAGTAAGGGCGGCATTCAAACCGGTTTCCCCTGTTGGTTTCAAGTCCGTCAGATAACGCACTATGGAATGATAGGCCTTTTTCCCTCTTTGGGGTCCCAGGGATGAGCCAACCGAATCGGAAAATGAGACGAAAGAAACATGGTCCAGATTGGCAATGGCGATATAGCTCAGGGCCGCGGCTATTTTTTTGGCAACCTGGGTTTTGGGAGGCTGACCATAAGCCATGGATCTGCTGATATCCATAAGGATATGAACCCTCAGGTCTTCTTCGGAGCGGAAAAGCTTGAGAAAGAGTTTATCGAGTCTCCCATACACGTTCCAATCCACATAGCGGAAATCGTCACCCACCTGATATTTTCGATAGTCCTGAAATTCAAGACTGGTGCCGCTTCGCCAGGATCCATGCCCTCCCTTTTGGGGCCCCTTCAGAACCTTCCCGGCCAGAATTTTCAGCCTCTCCAATTTTCTCAAAAAATCTTCGTCCAGGAAATCATGGGTTTCCATCGCGCTTACTGTCCGGTTTTTTTGATGATTCATTTTCAGGTTTACTTCGGCAGGCTGTTAATGATTTCATCGACAATCTCATCGGGGTCTATCCCTTCGGCTTCCCCCCGGAGGTTGAGGATAATGCGATGGCGTAAAGCGGGCCTGGCCACCGCCCGGATGTCATCCAAAGATACGTTAAAACGGTCCTCAAGGAGGGCCATGACTTTGCCGGCCAATACCAGGCTCAGGACGCCTCTGGGACTGGCCCCATACCGCACAAATTGCCGCGCCTTGGGGACGGAATTTTTTTCTTGAGGGTGGCTGGCCATCACCATTCTTACGGCAAAGTCTTTGACATGGGAAGCCAGAGGAACCTCCCTGACCAGGGACTTCATCTCCAGGATAGAGGCGGCTCCCACTGTCTGAGAGAGGACCGGCGGAGCCTCCTCCGTGGTTTTGTCGATGATCTCCATAAGTTGATCCGGGGTGGGATAGCCTATTTTGAGTTTGAAGAAAAAACGGTCAACCTGGGCCTCCGGGAGAGGATAAGTCCCTTCCATTTCCAGGGGATTCTGGGTAGCCAGCACTATAAAGGGCGGCTCCAGGGGGTATTTTTTTCCAAAGACCGTGACCGCCTGTTCCTGCATCGCCTCCAGCAGGGCGGACTGGGTCTTGGGGGTGGCCCGGTTGATTTCATCGGCCAATATGATCTGGCCGAAGATGGGTCCCTGGTAGAACTCAAAAAAACGTTTTCCATCCGGGTCCTCATTGACAATGTTGGTGCCGATGATGTCCGCCGGCATAAGATCGGGGGTAAACTGGATCCTGGAGTATTTCAGGTTAAGGACCTGACCCAGACTCTTGACGATCAGGGTCTTCCCCAGACCGGGGACCCCCTCAATCAGGGCATGGCCCCCGCAGAGCAGACAGATGAAGACCTGCCGGATGATTTCTTCCTGACCGACAATCACTCTGGAAAGTTCGGTTTGAAGCCCTTCCAGGCTCTTCTTGACCATCTCCACTTGCTCATAGACTTTTGTCATTCTGTTTTTTTCCTTTTTCCGGTCTGATGGATAGAAAATAGTTTTTGATGGTTTCCCGGTATTCCTGGGGAATCTTTTCTTTCAGTAGAGCCGCTTCCATTTCTCTTCGATAGGAAGCAGGGATCTCCTGCCGGATTTCCTCCCGGCCATTTTTCGTTTTTCCAAATGAGGGTAGGGCGCGGGCCTGGAAAGAGGAGCCCGGTTCCGAACCTGGAGGGCCCCCGCCTTCTTTAAAGGAGGGCCCCTTTCCCCCCTTGAGTTCAAAGGGGAGATACCTTTCCCCCGTTCCCTGGGTAGTTCCGGCCGTGAAGCTGTCATCGCCCTCCCGGCCTTGAGGTTTTTTTTCGGCCAGTCTATCCTCCTGACCTTGTCCGGCCCTGGGGGGCACGGGAAGCAGGGCCTGTTCCTTTTCCGGGGCCGGAAAAGACCGGGTCTCTCCGGTAGGTTGTTTATTCAGTTTTTCCCGACTTTCTCCTCCGTCGGCATGATCCCTTTCCCGTTTCGCCAGGAAGGATCGTTGGTCACCGCCGGGTTCTGATGGAATGGCCTGGTTGATGGTCTTGTCCAGGAATTGCTCTAACTCCAATTTTTCACCGATCCGGGAAATGTCCCTGGCAATGGATTCAGGGAGACCACCTTCAAAAAGATCCTTTAATTGTTCGGTTACTTTCTCCAGGTCTTTTGTCGTTGTCGGTTCCCGGGGAAGGGAGAAAGGATGGCCGGGTCCAGGGGAACCGTCCGCGTATAACTCCTTTTCCAGTTTCCGGGTCAGGCGAAGACGTTCGGCCAGGGCTTCTTTTTTCATCTCGCCCAGGGCCAGGAGCAGTTTCTCTTGATTTAATGATTGATTCTGAAGGTCCTTGGCTATTTCCTCCAACTGCCGGTATGGCTCGCCAATAGACAGGTCGTTCATACTCCCGGTTTCACGGATTTTTTCTTTGGAAAACCTTTCAATAGCCAGGCCCACCCGGGCGAGCCTTTCTTTTGTTTTTTCCCCTGTGGGTTTAAGAGGAGAAAAGTCAAAGAGACTGAGTCCTGTCAGGATCAAGGCGAAGAAAGGGATCAGGAGATAGGCGGCGGAGAAACGGTGAGGGTAGAGTTTGTTCTTGGGAAGTTTTTCCAGGATTCTCCCGGCATCCGTCAATAACCTTTCCCTGAATGGAGACTTCCGGCCTGACTGCTGGTATTCAAAGGCGGTGCTCAGGCGGTCTTTTAACTTAAGCCGGGAGTCCATTTCGATTAAATCGGCCAGCAGATTATTTGGGGTGAGCCGGTGATACCCCAGGGCCATTGCCAAAGAGACCAGGGTCAGAACCCCGTAGAGGTAAAGGGGGTCACCGTCAAATTGAAAAACTTTTTGAAGTCCCAGGGCCAAGGTGTTCAGGATCAGGAAAAAGGCCAGGAACCAAAGCAGAAAAAAGAAAAGACGCTCCCTTTTTCTCCACATCACCAGGAGGCCCATTCTTTTTTCAAAGACGGGATCGCTGTTCACCGGGCACTCCTTTGGCGGATATTGCGCCTGATGGTCCATTGATTCACCAGTGAAAAAATCAAGATAGCCGACAGGACCGCCAGAAAGTAGGGGAAAGGGCTGGGGATGACCGGTCCGAAAGGCACCCCTTCCCCGTAGTGAAGTTTAACCAGTAAGAGGATTGGATTTAGAACCGGGGCTATAAAAGCGGTTACAAATAGAAAAAAAATATAAAAGAGCCGAGCCCCCGCATATCCGGACACACGCCATCTTCCCAAAACCAGAAGCAGGAAAAAGGCAGCCTGCCGGCATAACAGGGAAGCGGTAAAGAGAATGCCGAGACCCAGGACAAAGTCTTGAAAGGAAATTCCGGTGATCGCCGCTCCCAGGATCAGAAAGGGGAAAAGCAGAAGGTGGAAAACCAGGGTGTGAAGCAGGGAACGGGGAAATTCGTAAGCCAGGTAATCCTGTTCTTCCTCGAAGGTGGTGACGCCCTCCCTTTCCACCCGGGCAAAAATGCTTTGGGGAATAATTTCCCCCTGAGCGCAGCGGAGATTCAGGTAAGAAATCATGATCAATCCGCCGACAAAAGTACTCAGAAAGGTCTGAGGAATCCGGAAGGCTTCGATGTAATGAAAAAGAAACCTAAAGGGCCAGGTCAGCAACAGAATGAGGCCCATCACCCAAAGACATCCCATAGTTGTCGATACCATGGCGGAGGAAAAAATGGGAGCCAGATCCCTTTCGCTTTCACCAAAGAGTGAATCCCATTTCATGGAAGCCACCCTAGGAAAAAAAAGAGATTTTGGGGTTCCCGGACAACAGGGGTTCTCCCCCAGGCTTCCATCATTTCCTGACTATTTTTCATCATCCTCCGGCCGCTCCTGTTTCCAGGGGGATTTCCCATTCCAGCACATGGAGGCCGTTACGGAAGGGAATTTTTTGCTTCAGGAGTGCCGGAAATATCTGAGAATCGATCCAGCCGACCAGAAAAATTCTGTCCCCTTTCCATTGGTTTTTTTGATGAATAGAAATCCACAGGTCTTTGGTGAATTCCATTTCCATTCCTTTGGAATAAGACCCGGGACCATCCCCGGGTCCGTTTTTCAGAATGGCCTCCACCTCTTTGGGGGTAAAGGCATTCTTCGGGTCCGAGGTTTTCAGATTCAATCTTTTGGTTAATTTTTCCTCCGGTGCAATATTTCCGAAGGCCAGGAGACGGCCTCCGAAATAGACATTACAATTCAGGATGGGGAAGGAGGAACGGTTTTCAAGGGAAAGGGTCAGAGCCTGTTCCTGAAATTGGGCTTTGGCCTGAATGGGGAACTCCCGGAAGCCGGACAGGGAAAAAAAACGAGGAGACCAGCGATGAAGGGGAATCAGGAGGGATCGACCTTCATCGGAATCGTGGAGTCCATAGTTGTGGAATTCATTCGCTTCGGCATAATGGGTGGGAATGCCGGCCACCAGCAGATCATCGGATCTTATGGGGAGTCTGAATTCTCCGTCTTTTTGGGTATAAATACCCCAATAATATTTCCAGTGGGCCAGGGCCTGCCGGCCGGTCATTTTCAGGTGAAGGATCCCGTTACCGGAAAGTTTATTTTTGATCTGGGAGAAGAAACTTAACCCGAAGCAGGCCGAAGAAAAAAGAAAAATGGCCAGCCCGAGGGGCAGGAGGGCCTTCCAGGCTCGTGTCCTCTTTTTTTGAATCGCTTTCAGAAAGAAATTGATAATAAAAATGTACCCCAGCAAAAGGGGAAAGAGTATCAGGAAAGAAGGAAAGCGGGCCGGTATTTTCGAAAGCAGGAGAGAAAAAAGCTGGTCATCCTCCGGGTGAAAGCTAGCCGTCTCCGCCGCTGGTTTCCGTTCCCAGATTTTTTCCCAAAAGGCCCTCCGGCCGGGCCAGTCCCGGGAGGCGCTGTCCGTCACATCAAAGGCCATAAATAAGATTTTTCCGAACCCCATGACTTTTTCGAGGATGAGAGAAAGATCCCCGTCCCGAAGTATGGTTTCAGCCTGGGGTGCGGTGACCTTCAAGAGCAGGAAAGGGTCCCGGTGCACCAGCCTGATGCCGCAAAAGGCTTGCAGAGCGGGAATCTCCCTGACCCGTTGAAGTCCCACAACACGAAGGGAAGTAAGTTGCTCCAGTCTTTCCAGGGAAAGGGAGGTTTCCTGCACCCCCCCGGCCGTGATCACATATCCCCCGGACTTTATCCATTGGCGGATACCCGCAAATTGCCGGGGTTGAAGATTTTTCCAGACGCTGGTTTTTATAATGAGGCCTTTGACTCCTTGATAGCCATACCAGGTCTCGGGGAGATATTGAACGGGCGTATAAACAGATTGGTATTCTTGGCTATCCAGAAGGGACAGGTCCTTCAGGTTTTCCCCGACAAAAATCAGAAGAGGTTTGGTAGTATAGTGCTCCCGCAAGTTGATGGATTTGGAAAGGATGATCTCTTTTTCGTTTCTTAGTCGAATGATCAAGGGATGCACATAAGAATCGATGAGAATGGTAAACCCATACGTTTTTTTGGATTGAGTGGGGAGATCCACGTCTCGGGAATAATTCGTGTGGTAGACGTCATTTTGATACTCACTTCCGGAAGTCACCACTACTTCCAGTTGCCCCTGAATGCCCTTGTGCCTGTTTTCGATCACTACCGTCAGCGGGGTCCAATCCTTGAGCTTGAAGATCCCGTTAAAACCTAAAGTGTGTTCCATGGATATCAGGTCGGCAGGCGCGGATTGAGGAAAAAACAGGACTATAAACAGGAAGGACAGGGAAAAGAATTGGATGAAACCATGGGAGATGCGTAAACCCATCTCATTGATGCCCTTTCAACACCATTTCTTTCCTC
>CAZSTT010000034.1:12419-15923 GCA_964609705.1 uncultured Thermodesulfobacteriota bacterium | reverse complement strand
CATAATCAAGGGGAAAAATAAGGCCGAAGCAAAAGAAACCTGCGCCGTTCGCCATCTTCGAAGGAGAAAATACCTGTTGAAAAAAATCAAGAATGGGGTAGCATAGCAGATCAAGATTCAAGAATTTAAAAAAAAAGATTTCCTGAAAAAAAGAAAGGGATTTTATTAACAACGATGGATCGGACTCAAAAAATTATTGCCAGAGACCTGCGGGCGGTAGCCCGGTTGATCCGTGACATTGATGACGGCCTGCCGGAAGCCAGGGAAATCCTGAAAGAACTCTATCCCCATACCGGCCAAGCCTATATCATCGGGATTACCGGATCCCCCGGAGTGGGCAAAAGTACGCTGGTGGATCAAATGATCCAGAACCTGCGCTGTCGGGGGAAGACCGTCGGTGTCCTGGCCGTGGATCCCACCAGCCCCTTCAGCGGCGGAGCCATTCTGGGAGACCGGATTCGAATGCAGAGACACAGCACCGACGAGGGGGTCTTCATCCGCAGTCTGGCCACCCGCGGCCATTTCGGAGGGCTTACCCCTTCGACCCGGGGAGCCATTGCCGTTCTGGATGCCATGGGCAAGGACTATATTTTGGTTGAGACGGTCGGGGTGGGACAGGATGAGATAGAAATTGTTCGGGCCGCCCACACCACCCTGATCGTCCTCATTCCGGGCCTGGGTGATGATATACAAGCCATCAAGGCCGGCATTCTGGAAGCCGGCGATATCTTTGTCATTAATAAGTGCGAAAGGGAAGGGACGCAGAAGACCCGGCAGGAGCTTCAAATGATGATCGAGATGGATAAAGACCGAAAGGTAAAAGGGGGCTGGAAGCCGACCATCTTCGCCTCCGAAGCGGTCAAAAACGAGGGGATTGCCGAATTGATGTCCGGAATTGAAGAACATCGTGCCTTTCTATTCCAAAAGGATGCGAATTATTTTTTGCGGTTTCAACAGGACCGGGCCCGTATGGAACTTTTTGATCTGGTAAAGCAGGATGTGGTCCAGTCCGTCATGGATCATCTGACCGGTTCGGGGCAATGGGATCAATTCATCCGGGAATTGGTTCAGAAAAAAACAGACCCTTACACCCTTAGCCAACAGATCATTGACCGCTATTTA
Organism: uncultured Thermodesulfobacteriota bacterium; assembly: GCA_964609705.1. Lineage (GTDB taxonomy): Bacteria > Desulfobacterota > RBG-13-43-22 > RBG-13-43-22 > RBG-13-43-22 > RBG-13-43-22. Next base: position 14,801 of record CAZSTT010000034.1, on the reverse strand, counting down.
AACAAGGATTCAAGGGGCCATGGGTTAAGGATTCAAGTGAAAGGCGTGGAAGTTAAATCACTCGAACCCTCGAATCCTTGAATCCTCGAACCCTATTTTCATATAAAAATGAGAGGAGAGATTTATGAGCAGCAACTATCCATCCCTGTTTTCCCCGATTCAAATAAAAAATTTAAAATTGAAAAACCGGATCACTATGGCCCCCCTGTTTTTGGGATACGCCAATCCGGACGGAACCACCAGTTCCTTGCTTCTTGATCATTATCAGGAAATGGCCTCTTCCGGGGCTTCTCTGATCGTGGTGGAAAATATCGGTATTGATCCCCTGGGCGTCGGTTCCCCTTTCACTTTGCGCATTGATGAGGAACGGTTTCTCTTCGGTCTGTCCGGGTTGGCCAGGACCATTCATCAACAAGGGACCCTGGCCATTGCTCAAATCAATCATGCCGGGCGGTATGCCTACCTGCCTGAAAAAATAGCTCCTTCGCCGGTCCTGACTTTTGGCTCTTCTCCCCGGGAAATGACCGGGGAAGATATGGAGCAGGTCATCAAGGCCTTTGCCCTGGCGGCCCGCAGGATCAAAGAGGCCGGATTTGACGGGGTGGAACTTCATGGCGGCACCGGTTATCTGCTGGTCCAGTTTCTTTCTCCCCGAACCAATCAACGGACGGATGTTTATGGAGGATCCCTCGAAAACCGGATGCGGTTTCCCCTGAGGGTGGTCGATGAAGTTTTAAAAGCGGTAGGCCCCGATTTTCCGGTAGGCTATCGTTTCCTGGCCGATGAATGGCAGCCTGATGGGCTGCACCTGGAAGAAACGACCCTCTATGCCCGGGAACTGGAAAAGCGGGGGGTGGCTTATCTTTCGGTCATGGCCGGCACCTATGACGTTTTTTTTAATCCCGATTATCTGCAGAAGGAAAAAGAAGAGGGCTATATGGTTCCTTTCGCCAGGGGAATCAAGGAGGCGGTCCCCTCCATCCCGGTCATCGCAGCCGGAAGGATTAAAACGCCCGGATTTGCCGACCGGATCATCCAAGAAAAACAGGCTGATCTGATCGGCCTGGCCAGGGTATTACTGGCCGATCCCCTGTGGCCCAAGAAGGCGGAACAGGGGCTGGCGGAACCGTTGGTTGCCTGTGAGCCTACCTGCTCCCTGTGTCTGAACCGGGTGACCGGAGGAAAACCGGTCTTTTGTTCGAGGTGGGGCAAGACGCGGCAGAAAAAGTTTTTAGAACGGATCGGAGAAAAAGAAGAAAAGGAATAACAATGAAATTGTTTGAACCCATAACCATAAGAGGGATGACCTTAAAAAACCGGATTATTATGCCGGCCATGCAACTGATGCTGGGTTTAAAAAACCGGCGGGCCCAGGCCTTTTACCGGGAGCGGTCCCGGGGGGGCGCCGGGGCGATCATCATGTGCGCGACCTCGGTGGATCTTTTTCTGGAAGACGAGGCCTGGGGAAGGTCGGATGGCGCGCGTCTGTTCATAGAAAGCATGCGGTCCATTACTGACGAAATCAGAAACGGTGGGGCCAGGATCGGGATCCAGCTTTGGCATGGAAACCAGTTGCCCGCGGGCAGTGGCGGCACTTTGGTTCCCGGCGCACAGTCGGTGGCTCCTTCGGCCGTGGACGATAAACGGGCACTGACGAAAGATGAAATCGAGTCCATTATTATTAAATTCGGGTCGGCTTCGGCGAAGGCCCAAGAAGCGGGGTTTGATTTTGTCGAAGTGCACGGGGCCCACGGCTATTTGCCCTGTCAATTTTTTTCAGGGGCGGACAACCAGCGCACCGATGAATACGGCGGGGATCTTTATGGGCGAATGCGTTTTGGTTTGGAGTTGGTTCAAGCCATGAGAGGGCAGACCGGGAAAGATTTCCCCATTTTCTATCGCATCGGAGCTGAGGAAAAAAGACCCGGCGGAATCACGATCAAAGAGAGCCAGGCTTATGCGGCTGAACTGGAAAAAGCCGGAGTCGATGTCTTTGATGTCTCTATCGGCCTTCCGACGGGCCGGAACGCCTCACCCACCAAGCGGGCTAAAATGGGTACCTTTGCTAATTTGGCCGAGTCGATAAAAAAATCCGTTTCGGTTCCGGTAATGGCTGTGGGACGGATAAATCTGCCGGAAGTGGCTGAGGCGATTCTGGAGGAAGGGAGGGCTGATCTGATCGGGATTGCCCGCCAGTTGCTGGCCGATCCTTATTGGCCGAAAAAGGCCCAGGAGGGCAGGGCCGATGAGATCGTGGCCTGCAAATCCTGCAACGCCTGTTTTATCCCGATGCGAAGCGGCACCTGGAAACCCGGAGAACCCATTTGCGCCGTCAATAAAGAGGCGGGACGGGAAGTGGACTTATAAATAAGATAAAATTCT
>CAZSTT010000034.1:0-12319 GCA_964609705.1 uncultured Thermodesulfobacteriota bacterium | reverse complement strand
ATAAAATTCCTGATATAGACGGGTTTAATCGGTTTATGCGCCGGCACACTCACGGAATTCTTTATGCCTGGAAAACTGAATATATGGTGACTTCCACCCGTTGACCTCATAAGGAGTATATAATGGTTTGCCACTGAGATTACGTCCTCAATCCGCCAATCTTCTGAATGTTGGCGCATCCTTTTGAGTAATTTTTCTGCGATACTCATGTTTCTATAGTGTTAAATATAGTACTACTTGTCAAATTATTTTTTGGAAATGTCCTTTGTTAGTCTTTGGATCACCAAACAGATGCATATGGTTTATATGAGGGGGGGTGAAATAAATCATCATACAGAAATTTTTAATTATTTTAACCATTATGTGTTTGAAAAGTGCAAGAGATCAGTCACTTAAAAGGATTGGAAATAGCAAGGGTATGGTAGAATTGGCCATCGTTTAAGTCTTCTGAAAGGATTTGTTTGCACCCCGTTCTTTCCGCAGCGGAAACGATCAACGCATCCCAATAGGAAATCCGGTAAATCTTTTGGGTATCTATGGCACGTTCAACCATGGCCAGATCAATCTCCTGGATAGGGAGGTTGCTGAATAATTCGATTGCTTCTTTGGCCTCATCCGGAGTCATAGGTTGTTTAATTTGGCGGGTAACAACGCTGAAGAACTCACCTAAAACTTGAACCGATAAAGCCCCAGATTCATTTTCGATAACGGAAAGAAGGAGAGATTGGGCTAACCTTTGCTTCCTTGGATCATGCCGGTCATAAGCGTAGACTAAAATATTGGTATCCAGAAAAACCCTATCTTTCATATAAAGATTCCCGTGTCCATTTTCGGGGCCCCATGTCTCTGCTTAAAGTTTTAAATGATGCTTTAAATTTCTTAAGGGCCGTTTTCTTTTTCTGTTCATCCCGTTTCGCCACCGAAGATAAAAAATCCCTTATCAAAGCTGTTAAGGTAGTATCTTTTTCCAGAGCAATCTTACGAACTTTCTTGATGGTCTCTTCATCGAGACTGAATGTAATATTTGGCATAAAAAATCTCCTTTCGGTCGCCGATTTCCATCCCACCATATTATGGGTTACCCTTATTATGGTTGGCCTTAATTTTAAAGTCAAGAAGGATTTCGAAATTCCCCGACTTTGACTTTTAGATGAGGGGAAGGGGGAGGGAACTGCAAGCGGGCTAAAATGGGCGCCTTTATTAATTTGGCTGAGGGTATAATAAAATCCGTTTCGGTTCCGGTGATGGCTGTGGGAAGGATTAATCTACCGGAGGTAGCGGAGTCGATTTTGGAGGAAGGGAAGGCCGACCTGATCGGCATGCACGGGTTGGGAAAAGCGATGCGCGATGGACACCTCGTACGCGGCGGCGGATTCGCCGGCCTGAACGATCCCGAACTCAATCGACTAAAGACCCTGGCGGACAGGCTCCTGTTCGTTACCGTCGGTGCCTTCGCCCTTAGCCTTGGCTACATTTTTCTCTTTATCGGCCCCGGCGTCGTGGCGAAATAGGGACCGGATTAGGCGTTTTCGTCGATCCGTACGACCGCCTTGCCGATCGCACGGCGCGCGAGGATATCGGCGAGTGCTTGGCGCGCTTCGGCGAAAGGGTAGACGCGGCCGATTTGCGGTTTGAGCCGGCCGCTTTCGAACCACGCGAGCAACTGCTTCATGTTCTCGGCCGCTACCGCCGGCTCATGCATGAAGCTGAACCGTGCGAGATCGACGCCGACAAGTGCCGCGCCTTTCAACAAAGCGAGATTGACCGGGAGGGTAGGGATCGCACCCGCCGCGAAGCCGACGACGAGATGCCGCCCGCGCCACGCGAGAGAACGAAAGGCAAGCTCGGTCAGTTGGCTGCCGACGGGATCATAGACGACGTCAACACCCCGGCCGTCGGTCAACGCTTTAACCTGATCGCGAAACGCTTCCGGCTCAACACCGATCGCGTGATCCGCCCCGAGTCGGAGCGTGAACGCACGCTTCTCTTCGCTGGAAGCAACCGCGATCACCCGCGCGCCCATTACCTTGGCGACCTCGATCGCGGCCGACCCGACGCCTCCCCCGGCGCCAAGTACAAGGAACGTTTCCCCAGGCTGTAAGTTAGCGCGTTGGCGGAGCGCGTGCAGCGCCGTCATGTAGTTCGTACGAAAGCCCGCAGCGGTTTCGAACGTCATGGTCGAAGGAATCCGCACCACGGCAACTGCCGGCACGATCGCCGTCTCGGAAAACCCGCCGACAAAGCCGCCCGCCATCACGCGATCGCCCGGCTTCAGCGTATTCACGTCGTGCGCCACGGCATCGACCACGCCGGCAAACTCGGAACCCGGCGAGAACGGCAGCGGCGGCTTCACCTGGTATTTGCCGCCGGCAATCAACGCATCGAGCAGACTGGCTCCGGCCGCGCGCACGTTGAGCCGTACGGTCCCCAGTGTGACATCGCCGGGTGTCACATCCTTCAACACCAGGCTCTCCGGCGGCCCAAAGGCTTCCGCGACATAGGCTTTCATGAGGATCTCCAACCGTCGTTCACTACGGGTTTGATAAGAATTTCCTTTTTGATGGGAAGAGTTTAAAATAAGGGAAAGACAGAATCAAGGAGAAAAATAGGGCGGAAGGTAAGTGGGCAAAGGGGGTCTTCTGGAGAGAATGGGGCTTTCCCGGGCTGGATTTTACAAACAGGGAGGAGGAATAGGGGGAAAAAGAAGGTTGACCTCCAAAATTTGGACGTACTTAACGGCTATAACAAAACAAAAGTTAGAATGATACTGGTTATACTCAGTCCTTCACAAAATATCCGTATTCCCTGGCGTTGACATTGGTCCTCTTCTCCCGTCCGATAGTGGAACTGGGAGTCGGACCGTAATCATGGCCGGGCCAGATAATCGTATCGTCCGGTAGCTCCATCAAACGCCGGATAGAGGCTCCCAGTGTGGGGCGGTGACCGCCGGCCAAATCCGTGCGTCCGCTGTCACCGACAAACAAGGTATCGCCGGTGAATAACTGCCCTTCGGCATAGAGGCAAATGCCCCCCGGGGAGTGTCCGGGAGTATGGAAAATCTGAAAAGTGATTTCGCCTACCTGGAACGTTATTTCATTTATTAGACGAATATCCGCTTTGGCGGCTCTTCCTAGAAAACCATCCTCCAATTCATGGATAACGATTCTGGCTCCGGTCAGTTTTTTTAGGGACTCATTCCCGTGGGTATGATCGCCGTGGTGATGGGTATTGAAGATATATTTTATTTTAAGATTTTCTTCTTCAGCTTTGGCGGCGATAAGTTCCACATCCCCCCCGGGATCGATGACTATGGCCTTTCTTGTTTTTTCGCATCCGATGAGATAACTGAAGACATCCCATCCTCCTACGGGTATTTGCCTGACGATCATATAGCCCTCCGGTTTCTCGAAACCTTTCAAAAAAGTCCCCTTTTGCCAATTTTTGCGTCAGACTCAAATTTTAATCCTTGAAATACTAAATGTATTCCTGTGGGTAAAATTTTCGTCTTCCTTGACCTTGGACAAAATTGGACCTTTTTACAAAGGTCTCTTCTAAGACAAGTATTCTTGGAGTTTATTATTCTTACCCAAAAAATCCCAAAACAAATCATCCTAAGGGAAAAACTTAAAATCCAGTCGATTCTTTCGGTATAATTTCTATTGAGTTAACTACTTACCATCAGTCGAATTTTCAATCAATATCTTTTTGCGACCTTTTCTTTCCGGTGGAGATGTGATAAAATTAATCTATTTTACAACTGAATTTTATTAATAGAATCAAAGGAAAATGATCATGAAATGTAAATCTATTACCGCCTCCGCTTTTTTGTTGACCTTGTCGCTTTTTTCCCCTTACCTGCTCCGGGCCCAGGAGCTCAGCCCCATCCAACTGTTGAAGCCCCAAACCGAGGGCGGACGCCCTCTGATGCAGGTATTGAAGGATCGAAAGACTTCCCGGGCCTTTAGTTCGGAGAAATTACCGCAGCAAGTCCTCTCCAATCTGCTGTGGGCGGCTTTTGGAATCAACCGGCCGGATTCAGGAAGAAGGACCGCCCCATCGGCCTTGAATTGGCAGGAAATCGATCTTTATGTGGTTCTTCCTGAAGGGGCCTATCTTTATGACGCCAAGAACCACCTATTAAAACCTGTCAGCCAGGGAGATTTTCGGGCAACAACCGGTCGCCAGCTATTTGTCAGAGAGACCCCTGTAAATATTATTTATGTGGCTGATTTTGCGAAAACGGGTCAAACCTCTAATGAGGATAAAGAGGTATATTCAGCCGCGGATACCGGTGTGATTGTCCAGAATGTCTATCTCTTTTGCGCTTCTGAGGGATTGGCTACGGGTGTTCGGGCTTATATCGATAAACCGGCCCTGTCCAGAGCTCTGCAGCTTCGACCGGATCAGAAGATTATTTTGGCCCAATCCGTAGGCTATCCCAAAAAGTGAATGAGACCAACGACCGGGAATTTCGATAGGAGGAGAAATGCCTTTTTGTCCACATTGCGGTAAATCCATAGAAATGGGAAGCCTTTTTTGCTCCCACTGCGGCCAGAAGATCCATTCCTCCGTTATCGATCCTTCGAATAAAAGTATTAGGGAAGAAGAGTTTAGGGCTTTTATCGGGAAGAAGGCCGATCACTATTTAAACAAATTCCGTTTTTTTGGCGGCGAAGGCGCGACCGGTTTCGCGGTTACCTGGAGTTGGCCGGCTTTCTTTCTGGGATTTATCTGGATGCTCTATCGGAAGATGTACCTCTGGGCCTTGACCGCCTTTTTTATCGCCTTCACCCCGGTGTCTTTCCCGCTGGCCATGATCGGCTGGGGAATCGTCGGGAATTACCTCTATTTTTTGCATGTCCGTAATAAAATAATCGATTATAAATCCCGTCAAACCCAAATATCTCAGGTCCTTCCCCTGGCTGAATGGGGCGGGGTCAACCTCTGGGTCTGGTTTGCCGGTTTCTTTTTTATTTTTTTCCTTTTATTCCTATTGTTTGTGGGGTTCCAGATTTTCTTTTATTTCTTGGAGTATATAGGTCTAATAAAACCTGAATTTATCGAAATTTAAAGGCCGTTGGAACTCCTTTTCGGTTGTTTGTTTGTTGATCGAATCCTTTAATGATCCCTCGATTGTTGGATAATTTCTTTAATCACTTCATCGGCAGAAAGAGAACCGGTTTTATCCTTAAAGGCAGCCAGAAGTTTATAAACCGAGGCGGCGCCCAAATGAAATAGATCGGGGAGGCCGGCCCCTTTAAAAGTCGCAGCGATCTCTTCCATTTCTCCGACAAACCGCCAGGCCTTAGGGGCTGATCCGGCGGCAGCGGCTTCGGAACGGGACTTAAGACCCGGCTGGGACAGTTCCCATTCCCTGAGTAAAGATTCGGTGACTCCTTCGATCTCAGCCAGGGCGCGAATAGCCAATAATAAAGCCGAGGACCCCTTGGTCCAGGCGGCATAACACATCTTTAAGGCTGAGGCCGTTCCGGGAGTATTTCCAATGACTACGGCCTCCAGGTTCCCCTGGTCAAAAAGGTCTTTGACTGTTTCGGCTTGCAGGCCCGCAAGATAGAGGCGGGTCGTCCCAGGTTTGAAGGCAGGTGGGCCTATAATCCCGCCGTCCACATATTGGATTTTGGATAAGGCCATAATTTCCATGATCTGAATTGAAGTGGCCGGGGCCACCGCATTGACATCCACGTAAACCCCTTTAAAACCACCCTTGATAACGGTTCGGGCCAGATCGACCGCTGCCTGGGGGGGACAAACCGAAATGATGACCTCGGAGGATTGGATTAACGTGTTTAAATGCCGGATGTCTTCTAAACCGGATTGCAGTGCCCGTTCTTTGGTAGCTTCACTTCTGCCTTTGGAGGCCCAGATTACTCGAAAACCTCCCGATTTGATACTCGCCCCCACCGTCACCCCCATTGCACCCGGATGCAGTAAACCGATAGTCTGAAAAGACATAGGCTATTCCTCCTTTAATGGTTCAGGGTCCAATCCTGAAGGCTAAAAGTTTATAACCATATGTTTTTGCTGTCAACAATATAGAATAACATTCACTTATTCCACTTCTATCCTCCGACGAATACCGATGATATTTTTCGATCAGGTCGTATCTTTTTCTTTTTGACCTCCGTCTAAGTATATAAAAGATAAATTTTTCGGAAGAAAGGGAGAATCGATGGAAAGCTTCAATCAACAAGAAATTCAGAAAAACAAGGGTGAATTGTTTTCAGGGCCGGCAGATATACAAAGTCGTTTACCGCAAATGGGGCGGGCGGCATCCTGCTGTGGAAATATTAAAGAGTTATTGCCCGAAGAAAAAATACCTCCAGTGGAATTAAGCGGAACCATGGAAAACAAATCAATCAAAAAAAGGGTCTATGAAAGCTATCAATCCGGATTCCATTGTGCTGAAGCCATCTCGCGATCGGTCTTGGAAGTATTTTCCGACGGGGATTATGCCCCTCTTGTCAAGGCGGCCTCTGCCTTTGGAGGCGGGATCGTTGGGTCCACCGGGGAACTCTGCGGGGCTTTTAGCGGAGGAGTGATGGCCGTGGGCTATCTTATGGGAAGGGAAAATCCAGGAGATGATTTGAGAGATTGTGGTGCGCTGGTCAACGAATTCAAAAAAAAATTTAAACACCGATTTGGGTCCCTGAATTGTGGAACTATTTTAGATGCTTTTAGCGGGCAGGAAAATCCTCTGGGATGTGTCAAACTCACGGCTGAGGCCTCGGAAATTCTGGCTGACCTTCTCAATGATTTTCAAGAGAAAAGGGGCTTGGAGTGTCGGACCTATAGCGTGCAGACGAGAAATAAAGTGGACCTGGGACGCTGTCCTTTTAAGGAGGGATCTTGCGGGTGTTGAAAAATTACCCGTCTTTTTTTTAGATTAAGTATTTCCTTTTCAAGAGAATAGGGTATATATTTTCATGGTAAATAAAGTCGGGGTGAACACCGATGGTCAGCAGTAAATCAAGTTTCCGGGAAATATACGAGGACTTCCGTCCCAGGATACAAAGATATCTGGCGCGCATGGTCGGAGAAGACGAGGCGGAAGATCTGACCCAGGAGGTCTTTGTTAAAATTGATCGAGCTTTAAAGACCTTCCGTGGGGAATCCCGGTTGTCAACCTGGATTTATCAGATTGCAACCAATACCGCTTTGGATAAGCTTCGTAGTCCCTATTTCCGAGAGCACCAGGGTAAATCATTATTTGTAGAGACTATCGATGGAAAGGAGGATGACCAAGACCTCTTATTGGATGAAGAAACGGCTTCCACGGATCAGAAGGTCATCCTTCAGGAGATGAACGGATGCATCCGGGAGATTATTGATACCCTGCCGGGGGACTACCGATCCGCTATTGTCCTCAGCGAACTGGAAGGGTTGAAAAATCAGGAAATCGCTGAGATCTTGGGCGTTACCCTGCAGACCGTGAAAATCCGGCTCCACCGGGGCCGGGCCTTGCTGAAAAAGGAACTGTCAACGGCCTGTGTGTTCTATCGGGATGATCGCAATGAATTTGTCTGCGACCGGAAGAACAATGATATCCAATTGATACCATTAAAAAAATAGGGGAATGACACCGAGTTCCTTTGTCTCAACTCAACCGTTTCTTCAGATCGCGGAGGAGGAAGGTTACTCAAAGCTACGAGGTGGTTCTTAAGGGCCGGAGGAGAGAACTTTTCACTATCTTTTGACTTTTCTGAGTTAAATAAAAAAGGGGGGGTAAAAAAATTACCCCCCCTTTTTTGTTGGTAAGTATTAGTTTTTTATAGGGTGGTTACATTAACGGCCGAGGGTCCCTTTGGGCCTTGTTCAATATCAAAGCTTACTCGCTGACCTTCAGCGAGAGTCCGAAAACCCTGCATGGTGATGGCGGAATGATGGATAAAAACATCCTTTTCCTGACCATCGACCTCGATAAAGCCAAATCCTTTGCTCTCGTTGAACCACTTTACGCGTCCTTCTTGCATAGTCGTATTCCTCCTTTTGAAATATTTCTCAAGTTGGGATACGACCAAAAAAAAGGCACCTGGCTTAAAAACCTCGATGCCTTGAATTATCGACTTTTCCACCAACTTCGACCGCCACCATCACCCTCAAGGGCAGATAACGGATTTAATATTCTTAATTTAAGCCTTCAAAGGATGATTGTCAAGTTTTATTTGTGATGGGAAAATAGAACTGAAAATGAGGGGACAAGAGGCCTTTTGCATAAAATGAGACTAGGCAATTTGGACTCTTTATAAAAAGAAGGGGAAAAGGGGAAAGGAAGGGCCGGATTTCCAAGGGTTGAACAAAACACGTCCTATTGCTGAATAATTGGATAGCACGTTTTGGTCTGGAATGATCCAAACCATTACGGTTAAGAAGTTATTTTACACACACCGGCAGGACAGCATTTTTCTTTGATGTGGATTTCAAATTCCTCTTTGAAGCCGGATAAAATCGACAGAATGATATGGGACACCTTGCCGGCAAAGGAGCAGTAGGGGGCCTGTTTCATCAGGGCGATGAGGGATTCCATCTCGGAAACGGCATTGGCCGGGGCCTGCCCGTACCTGATGGATTCAACCAAATCGGCCAGTTTCTGTATTCCCAGACGGCAGGGAACGCATTTGCCGCAGGACTCATCATAATGGAATTTAATCAGATATTCGGCGATCTCCACCATACACAGCGATGGATCCAGAGTCATGATGCAGCCGGTGGTTTTTTCCCAGATCAAATCCCCGCGGATGGATTGCAGGGCATTGAGGCGCAAAAGCGGGAAGACGATTTTGCCTTGACGAACCGTTTCCTGCAGAATGGCCTCGATATGGCCTATTTTGACCTTGTGATAGAAAATCCCCAGATCGGGAAAGCTTAAGAAGGCGCCATCCTGACAAGTTCCTAAACAACCGCATTTAGCAGGTTCTACGATAACCGGAAGGTTCATTTGTTCGGCTGTTGCGATAAGGCCCTTAAAAATATCTTCCGCCCCGCAGGTTTTGGTCTTGGGATTGTGACAGACCATTATTTTGGGGGTGGGTTTAATTTGGGGTTCTGCAATATTGGGTGCGGTTTTAGCCATAACCTGTTTTAAACTCCGTTTGTGCCTAACGGCCGTCCGGTGTTAAGCGTTCGGCGTTCGGCGAATTCATTTTTATCCTTATAATTGGACCCTCGAAACCTAGATCCCTTGAATCCTTATTCTTTATGATATTATCGTCTTGCAGGCCGTCCGGGCCAGATCGATAAACCAGGCCGGCAAAGTACCCATCAAGAGTATGGCCAGGATCAATCCATAGTTTAATAACCGATTAGAGAAACTCAGAGTGACCGCCGGCAATCCATTAGGGTCCTGTCCATAGGCCGAGCGAACGATATTCAGATAATAATAAATTGAAATCGCCGCATTTACAGCGGCAATAATCACCAAAGCCAGGTGTCCTTGATTCAAGGCGGCGGTAAAAAGAAAAAATTTACCGGTAAATCCGGCCGTAGGGGGAATTCCGGCCAGAGCAAAGGCCCCCACAGCCAGGGTAAAGGCCAAAAGGGGAGACCGCTTGTAAAGTCCCGAAAGGTCATTGACGGTTACATTTTCCCCTTCCCGGGAAACGGCACATATGACCAGAAAGCAGGCCAGGTTCATCAATAGATAGGCCGTAATGTGGAATAGGGCGGCGGAAAACCCGACGGGATTCAGGGTCAAGACCCCCATCAGGACATACCCGGCATGGGCAATACTGGAATAGGCCAACAGCCGTTTAAGGTCTTTTTGAACCAGAGCCGCCAGGTTTCCAAAGGTCATGGAAACAATCGCCAGTAGAACCAGGACCTGAATCAAGTCAACGGCACCGTTTCCGGCCAGGCTGACCAGCCGGAGCAGTAATGCCAGACCGGCTAATTTTGGCATGGTAGCTACAAAAGAGACGGTTTCATTAGCCGCCCCCTGGTAAACGTCCGGAGTCCAGAAATGAAAGGGGACCACGGCCAGCTTAAAGAAAAAACCGCAGAGAACCAGAAGAAGTCCGATAATGGCGATAGGTTCTTTTATTAAAACTGGCATCTTTTGGAGGATATCAGTCAAATAGGTGGATTGGCTTATTCCAAAGATATAACTCATTCCGAAAATCATCACCCCGGTGGCTGCCGCTCCGAAGATAATGTATTTAATGGCCGCTTCCATTTGGTTTCCGCCGGCCTGATTGCGGATCGGGATCAGGACATAGATGGAATAAGAAGACAGTTCCATGGCAATAAAAATGGTCACCAGCTCTACACTGCTGACCATCAGCATCAGGCCCAGGGAACTTAAGGAAAGAAACATAAAAAATTCCGGCTGAAGACGTTCCTCGATGCTTTTTAGCTTTCGGCCCAGCCCAATAACCAGGAACAGGCCGAGACTGATCAGGCATTTGAAAGTTTGCGAGAACAGATCAACCCGATAGGCCTTGTAGAAAATCTCCCCGGAGGCATTGAGGCTCAAAAGGCTAAGGATTACCCCCAGAGCGGAAAGGAAAAAAGCAATTCCCTGATTCAAGTCCGCCGAAGATTTCCACAGGGATTGGCAGAAAAAGAGCAGGGCCATAAAAAGCAGAAAGGTTTCGGGCAGAAATAACAAGAAATCCATTATGATTCGTTCCTCAGTTTAGTGCGAAAATAGAGTGTAAAGTCAAATGCGCTCTGTTTTCATATTTCGTGGTGTCACGCCACTAAAAGGCGTAACATGACGGTTTAATGCGCTAAAAATAAACGTCTAAAATTAACTACTTAATTAAAGCTACAGCGTTCCCAGCCTGCACTTGTTGGATCAGATGATCCACACTGGCATGCATGACATCCAAAAAGGGACCCGGTGAAAATCCGATCCACAAGACGAAGATAGCCAGAGGGACCAGATAGATGATCTCACGAATATTCATATCTTTGAAAGTGGGATTCCCTTTGCCGCCCCAAGCGATCTTTTGCAGCAACCGAAGCATATAGGCGGCGGCCAGGACCACACCCGGAATAGTCAGGGCCCCGATCAGTTTGTTATCGGCAAAAGTGCCGATCAAGACCAGGAGCTCTCCCACAAAACTGTTGGTGCCGGGAAAGGCCATGGAAGATAAACTGAAAAAGCCCAAAAAACCGATGTAAATGGGCATGATGCTGCTGATCCCGGAATTAACCGTAATCAACCGGCTGTGGCTTCTTTCGTAAACGATTCCCACGCAGAGAAAGAGGGCCCCGGTGGTAATCCCGTGATTGATCATCTGCAGGATAGCCCCTTCCAGACCGGATTTATTGAAAAGAAAAGTCCCTAAGGTGACAAACCCCATGTGGGCCACACTGGAGTAAGCGATCAGTCTTTTCATGTCGCTTTGCCCCAGAGCGACATACCCTCCATAAATGATGGATATGATGGAAATCCAGAATACATAGGGGGCAAAATAGACACTGGCCTGGGGGACGATGGGCAGACAAAAGCGCACAAAACCGTAGGTCCCCATTTTCAACAAGACACTGGCCAGGATGACACTGCCGGCGGTCGGGGCCTCCACATGGGCGGCTGGCAACCAGGTATGCAGGGGGGCCATGGGGACCTTGATGGCAAAGGCGATTCCTAAAGCCAGAAAGACCCAGAATTGAAAGTTAAAAGAGTAGGTATGGGTCATCAATTCCGGGATGCTGAAGGTGCCGGTCTTCACATAGAGGGCGATCATGGCCACCATGAGGAAGACGCTGCCGGCCATGGTATAGATGAAGAACTTAATCGAAGCATAAACCTTGGCCGGTCCGCCCCAGACGGCGATCAGCAAATACATGGGGACCAGCATGGCCTCAAAGAAAATATAGAAAAGGACAAAATCCAGGGCCGAGAAAACACCGACACAGGCGGTTTCAATCAGCAGAAGACAGAAGAGAAATTCTTTAACCCGTTTCTCGATATATTTCCAGGAGGCCAGGATACAGATGGGAATCAGCAGGGTGCTTAATAACACCAGAAGGAGACTGATACCATCCACACCCAGGGTATAATTAATTTTGAATCCGGGGATCCAGGGGATATGTTCCCCGAACTGGTATTTGTAAGTGGTAATGTCAAAATTAAAATAAAGAGGGAGGGAAAGGGCGAAGGTCACTACACTGATGATAAGCGACCAGACCTTGGCTGTCGTCTCATTTCGTAACAGAAAAAGGACCAGGGCCCCGCCCAGGGGTAAAAATATAAGTGTGCTTAGAATCGGATAACCAAGCTGATTGGGAATGAGAAAATCCATGTTTGTTAATTTCCCTGAATTTAAGGTATAATTATGAAAGGCCTAAGGTCCAA
>CAZSTT010000033.1:21911-23711 GCA_964609705.1 uncultured Thermodesulfobacteriota bacterium | reverse complement strand
CTTTGCCTTGAAAAAAATTGCTTAACCAGGTGTCCATTTTTACTTGACCAGATCAATCCGTTGCGATGAGACCACGGGATATCAGGTCATGGAGATTAAAACCAAGAGAGCTGAAGTTTTTGGCCAGATCCTCTGTTGTCTCCTCGAAGGTCATGAAGACTCCGGGTTCTCCGTATTCCAAGGCGCCACGCATGAGAAATTCCATGGCAAAAAGTGTTTTGCCGCAACCCGCACTGCCGCAGATCAGGGTTGGCCTGCCTCTCGGAAGCCCTCCCTTGGTTATCGCATCGAGACCCTTGATACCCGTCGGGCATTTTTCAAGAACCTTAATCTGTTGTTTTGCCTTGGCCATCGTCGTCTCCCAACACACCCGGACTAATCTGAAGTAATCCCATAAGTGCGAGATAGTATTAAGGTTACTCAGTTAAATTAAGATAGACTATCAGTAAGTCCAATGCTTTGCAATAGATAAAATCGAGGGAATACTGCCCTGAGGGTTGTCTGGGTCAAAGATGATTTTTCCTCGTTCTCTTACGGTTTTACTTGGAGGCTTCATAGAAGGGATGACTTAGAAGGTTCCCTGTTTGGTCTCTTAAATGGAGGCCAAGAAGATCATTAATCGATTGCCACGGGAGGCTCTGCCGACCCAATGCCAAGGCCCCCATTCGGGGGCCGGGGTGAGGGCCGGCAATCGATACCCGTGCCCCTTTATTCAGGAGGGTTCCAAGATGATTAAGCCTGCAACTTCCGACCGATGGTCATGATCTCCGCTTCCTTGGTCCCTTCGTAAATCTCCAGAATCTTGGCGTCGCGATACCATTTTTGAACGGGATATTCCTCAATGTAACCATAACCGCCATGGAGTTCCACGGCGTTGTTGGCACAAAAGACAGCCGTCTGACCACTGAAGAATTTGGCCATGGCCGACAAATGATAATCCGGGCGGCCTGCATCGGTCAACCAGGCCGCTCGATAAACCAAACCCCGCAGGGCTTCAATCATAATGGCCATTTCAGTCAATTTTTTTTGAGTCAGCTGAAAGGAGCCCAGGGGAGCCCCGAAAACCGTCCTTTCCTTGACGTACCGGATGCCGGCCTCCAGGCAGGCCTCACTGAGGCCCAGACCCTGAGAGGCAACCATAAGCCGGGTGGTGTCAAAGAAGTGCATCAGCTCAATAAAGCCACGGCCTTCCTGACCCACCAGGTTGCTTTGGGGAACCCGAACCTCTTCAAAAGCGATCTCCGCCGTGTCACTGGATCGAATTCCCATTTTCCCTTTGATCTTGTTTCGACTGATCCCCAGGGCATCGGCCGGAACAATGATGAGGCTGAAGCTGTTGTGTTTCTTTTCCTCCGGATTGGTGATGCATTGGGCGACCATGAAATCACAAACCGAGCCGTTGGTAATAAACATTTTATTGCCGTTGATAACATAATCCCCGCCATCCTTTATGGCCCGGGTTTTATACCCGGCCACATCGGTACCGGCATTGGGCTCCGTATAGGCTCCGGCGGAGACTTTTTCTCCGGAACAGACCAGGGGCAGGTAGGTCTTTTTCTGGGCTTCGCTTCCATACTGCAGAATGGATTCGCAGCCAAAACTGGCGGCTACAACATTCAGGCCGATGCCCATGTCGATTTTGGAGAATTCTTCGGTGATCAGACAGTTCCCCATGATACCGGCCCCGGCGCCGCCATATTCTTCCGGGATCCAGGCTCCGACCAGACCGTTTTCCCCCGCTTTTTTCCGGATCTGGGGAGTGTACTTTTCCTGTTCATCGCATTCCTGGGAGACGGGTTT
>CAZSTT010000033.1:0-21811 GCA_964609705.1 uncultured Thermodesulfobacteriota bacterium | reverse complement strand
TCCGGATCTGGGGAGTGTACTTTTCCTGTTCATCGCATTCCTGGGAGACGGGTTTGAATTCGTTGAGGGCGAATTTGTAGGCCATCTCTTTCAACATTCTCTGTTCTTCGGTCAAATCAAAATCCATAGTTATTCTCCTTTCATGAGGGGACCTCCACTGGACAGAAGCTCCCGGTTCTTTATTAAGCCTATTTCCCGAGTTTCAACACCCTGGCCGCATTATCAAACATCCATTTCCGGTAGATGGTTTCATTTTTGGTCAGATCTTTGGTCTCCTCGATGATGGTTTTTAAGGGCAATCCCTGGGTTCCCCAGCCGCTGGCAAAAATAATTTGATCCTGAAGACCTCTGTTCCCGCCTTCGATCAGTTCCGCATACCCGCTTCCGGGACTTTTGACATTCCTGGGCCTCTGACAGGAAAGATCAATGCAGATGTTTCGGTGCCTTCTGGCTACGGCCACCAGCTCCGCTATCCAGGGCCAGCCTCCGAGACCGGCCACAATAGTCAGTTCAGGGAAATCGCAGGCTATTTCATCCAGGTAGGCCGGACGGCATAGGTCCAAAGGACGATCCGTATAAAGGTGCAATGAGGTGGTGATACGGGCCGGGACATCCAACTCGACGCATTTGGCGTAATAGGGGTAGTATTTTTTATGGTTGGAAGGAAGATTTTCCCGGAAACCGGAAACCACCAGTCCTTTGAAGCCCATCTCCTTGACGGTCTGTTCAAACCGTTTAACATTGGGCATCCCCTCATGGGGACTGCTCCTGAAAAAAGGGAAAAGTCGACCGGGATATTCCCGGGTGATAGCCGCTGTATCTTCAACCGAGGCCCACATGCCGGTGGTGCCGATACAGGCCTGGGTTACCCCGGCCTCATCCAGCATGGCGATGAATTCCTGGTGGGTCATGGTTTTTTCCAGATATTTTTCCGCCACCATGACGGCGACTTCGATATATCCCCTGGTCCGAATGGTGTCATCAAGTTCTTCCATCGTCAAGTTCAGCATTTCAGCCCACCGATGCCCGAATTGAGTGAAATACCCCCGATGGACAAAGCCTCCTCCGGATTTCAGCAAGGCAATGGTTTCTTTTTTAACCTCCTCGGTGGGTGAATCACATTCAAAATCGATAATCATTATTTCCTCCTGTTTTAAATAACGGTTTCAGGTATAAGGGGTAAGATACTGCGGGAAAATCATTATAATTATCCATCTTTAATAATCCATGCAAGCAATATTTTAGTTCGAAAATAGATTTCGAGGCATCTCGTTGACCCGCTCTACTATTTTCATGTTTCGTGGTGCCACGCCCCAGAGGCGGGGCATGGCGGTTTAACACGAAAATAGCGTTTAAAGTCCAACGAGTCTATTTTCATGTCCCGGCTTCTTTTAAGAAGCCTCCTTTTTAGGTCGGGGGACCCGACCGTATCGTGGTGTCACGCCACCAAAGGCGTGGCATGACGATTTAGTTGAATCAGTAAGCAGCTTCCCGGAACCACTTTTGTAAAAAAGGGACTTGGTTTCCTTAAAGTCTTTAATTTTTTTGAAGTAGGTTGACTGGTCTTTAATGAACTCCGGGGGGTATCCAGGATCTTGAAGTTGCCGCCCAGAACTAAGGCCTATTAGTTCGAAGATTAACAAGAAAAATGACTTGACTTTACCGGGAAATTATAGTCTAAAAATCTCCAGGAAGATATATAGACTTTTTTCTTTGTGAAAACCTTTAATCAAGGAATGTCCATGAAAAGATAAAAAAACCCTGTTTCTCAGATGAGAGGCGGGGTTTTTTTATGGCAAAAACTTGTTTCGCTGTTGATTAAAAAGTTTCCAGACAGGTTTTGAATCGGCTCCTGATAAAGAGGCTGGCTGAAAGGTTCAGCGATGTTTGACGCGATACAAACTATAATCATCTATACCTTCATTATGGGCTCCCTGTACCTTCTGATATCCCTGGGTTTTTCTGTCGTTTGCGGGGTGCTGAGGATCTTTCATCTGGGGTATGGCCTCATTTTCGTAGTAGCCATTTATGCCACCTGGATGCTCATGAAGGAATTCGGGCTGGGGTTGTTTCCGGCCATGGTCGGTATGTTTGTCATCCAGTGTTTATTCACCTTAGGAGTGATTTACTACCCCATTGTCAGGAAGTATGCCGATAGAGAAGAAATTCTTCTAACGGCGCTATTGCTGGTGGCCATGCTGGTTGAAGAGGCGGCAAACTATAAATACCCGGTGTTGGCAGGACTGTACATTCCGACTACCATAATCCCGGGGGCTTTGAAAATCGGAGCGACTACGATTTCAAATCAAATGCTCATCGCCGCCGGCATAGCCATACTGGTTACTGTACTCTTCGTCCTTTTCCTTTTGAAAACGAGGTGGGGTATGGTGATGCGGGCCATGAGTCAGGATATCGACGCGGCCCAACTGATGGGTGCCGATGTAGGTAAAACCTACGCGCTGGCGATGATCCTTTCCATTATTCCACCGACACTGGCCATCCTGGTTATGGCTCCCTTTTGGAGCACAGACCCAAAAATGGGCTGGCCGCTGTTGGAGATTGCGATCCTGGTCTCCGTCCTGGGAGGCTTAGGCAATATCAAGGGCACGCTTCTGGCTTCCTATATCGTCGGCTTTATTGTGGCCATCGTCGGCAACCTGATCGATCCTCGGCTTACGGCTTTGGCCATGCTGCTGGTCGTCGTGGTCGCTTTAATCTTTAAACCGGAAGGAATCGCCCGGAGCGAGTCTCTATGGTAAAGGTTAAATTAGAACAAAAGAGAGGGCGGCTCGTCCTTCATCTCGGCACCTTGAAACTGGAGTGTACGATCGAGCCCCGGCGCTGGCGGAATCCATTGCTGGCCGTCGCTGTATTGCTATTATTGCCGCCGTTATTCTTCCACCGGCCTGATATCCTGACCCTGCTGACCACGGCCAACATGTACGCCTGTGTGGCCATCCCGGTAGCCTGGCAGATGGTAGGCATCGGGCGCATGAACTTCGGACCTCAGATTTTCATTGGCGTTGGAGGATTTACGGCCGCATTACTCAGCATCCACTGGGGTCTGGGACCACTTCAGTCGATGCCCTTCGTCATCCTCATCGGTCTGATAGCCGGTTTCATACTCAGTCCGCTGACCATCGTGGCCAGGGGATTATATTTTTCGATCATCACCCTGGTCCTTCCCTTGGTTTTTATGCAGTTGACCTATGTCTACTCTAAAATATTTGGGGGGGAATACGGCCTCAGCGGGGTCCGGCAACTGGTCTCCCTGGGATCGATGAAGTTGAATTTTCTGGTTACCTTCTACCTTTCTCTGCTGATGATGCTGGTTTTCATGTTCATCGTCAACGGTGTCCTGAAGTCGAGGATGGGCCTTTTTGCGGCGGCCATCAATGATGATGAAGATGTAGCCAATGCCCTGGGACTCAATGTCAATTGGTGGAAGATTTTGTGCTATACCATCACCTCCATGATGGTGGCGCTGACCGGTTGGTTCATGGCCTACAACGTTGGAGGATTCTCCGGCGAGACCTACCTGCCGCTCTCCTTCATGTTGAAGATCCTGCTCATCGTTATGATCGGGGGACGTGGAGAAATTTACGGGACCCTGATCGGGGCCTATTTTGTTTCATTTTTGGAAACCGGTTTGATGACGGTCTTTGGTGATATCAGCCACTTTCTGTTTCCACTGGTATTGTTGATCCTGCTCCTTACTCTTCGGGAAGGTCTTTACGGTCTTTACAGCAAACATAAATACCGGGACTATTACCCGACCGTACGGGTGCGTAAGCGCTGATGCCCGACAGGGGAGGAAAAGAATGACCAGGAGGTCTGCCAAGGAGTTGCCTCAATGCTGTTAAAGGTACAGAATATAACCAAGCGCTTCGGGGGCCTGGTTGCCGTCGCCAACTTGAGCTTTTCGGTGGAGAAGGGTGAAATCCTGGGATTAATAGGCCCCAACGGTGCCGGGAAGACCACTTTTATGAATGTTTTGAGCGGCACCTTCCCGGCCGATTCGGGAAAAATTGAATTTGACGGCCATGATATTACCAATAAAGCGCCGCACGAGATCTGTCGGCGGGGGATCAGCCGGACTTATCAGATTCCCCGGCCCTTTCCGGACCTGACCGCGCTGGCCAACGTGGCCGTTGGCGTGATGTGCGGCAAGCCAAGGCCCCATATGGGCTTTGGCGACGCTTTGCTGGACGCCTCGCATTGTCTTGAATTCGTCGGCCTGTTCGGAAAAAGAAATATACTGGCCCGGGATTTGACCCTTTACGAATTGAGGGTTCTGGAGCTGGCCAGGGCGATCGCCACTACGCCGAAACTGATCCTGATCGATGAAGTCATGGCCGGCCTGAATCCGGGGGAGTCGCGCCGGGCCATCCAATTGATACGACGGATGATGGAAGAGTACCACCTGACCCTGATCTGGATTGAACATGTTATGAAGATCATTATGGAAGCGACCGACCGGGTGGTGGTCCTCCACCATGGCGAAAAGCTGGTCTCCGGGAGTCCCCGGGAGGTATCGGAAGACCCCAAGGTCATAGAATCCTATTTGGGGAAGAAATATGATTAGGATAGAAGACCTTAATGTCTCCCATGGAATAGTGCATGTTCTGCATGACGTGAGCCTCAACGTTAAAGAGGGTGAATGCGTGGCCTTACTCGGCTCCAACGGGGCCGGGAAGACCACGATGCTCAATGCTCTTTCGGGACTGCTCAAACCTTCCTCCGGAACGATCTTTTTTCATAATGAGCCGGTGACCGGGTTACCCCCGAGCCGGAGAGTGGAGCTGGGCCTCATTCAGATTCCGGAAGGAGGCAAGCCCTTTCCCTACTTGACCGTTACCGAGAACCTCTTGATAGGAGCTTCGGGTAGAAAAGAAGCGTGGAAGACCAGGAAATTTTCATTGAAGCGCGTTTACGAGCTCTTTCCCATATTAAAGGAGCGGGGCAGTCTACAGGCCCGTTTATTGAGTGGGGGAGAACGGCAAATGCTGGCCCTGGGACGGGCTTTGATGTCCAAACCCGATCTACTGATGATGGACGAGCCTTCCACCGGACTGGCCCCGAAAACAGTAATCGACCTGTACGCCATCTTGAAAACCCTGCATGAGGGAGGCGTCACCATATTGCTCGCCGAGCAGAATGTGCAGCAGGCTTTAGGGATTGCCACGAGGGGATATGTCCTGGAAAATGGCCACATCGTTATTGAGGGCGCAAGCTCAGAACTCTTAGCCAGTGACCACGTCAAAAAGGCTTATATAGGCCTGTAAAGAGGAGATCCAAATGAAGGAAAGCGGCCCGGAAGAATATTTTTCATTCCTGGACGGGATTTTTGACCCCTCCAAAGCGTCGGAGAAATCGGAAGCCCTGAAAGGGATCAGAGTCCTCGACCTCTCCCGCGTTATCTTTGGGCCGGTGGTGACCAAGTGGTTTGGGTTTTTCGGGGCCGAAGTCATCAAGATTGAAGAGCCGGAAGAGGGGGATGACTGGAGAACGGGAACTTACTGGGCCAAATATTGGAAAGACTCCTGTCCCTATTTTCAATCGCTGAACCCGAATAAGTATTTCGTCGGCATGGATTTGAAAAAACCACGGGCCAAGGAACTGGTTCTCGAACTGGCCAAGAAATCCGATGTTGTGGTCGAGAATTTCAGGGCCGGACTGGCGGAGGCCTGGGGACTTGGCTACAGCACCATCAGTCAGGTTAATCCGAGAATCATCTACCTCAGCTGCAGCGGCTATGGTCAGTGGGGACCGCTGAGGTTTTTTCCAAGCTGGGACCTGATAGCCCAATCCATGTCCGGAATGGCCAGGCTCACGGGATTTCCGGGGAAAGAGACTTACAAACTTCAGGATTACTACGGGGATTTCTTCCCGGGGCTGTTGGGGGCGATGGGGGTCATGGCGGCACTCAATTTCCGGGAACAAACCGGCAAGGGACAATTCATCGATATGGCCCAGGTGGAAGGGCTTATGAGAACGATGCTCAACTGGACCTATATGAGTGTGGTTGGAGAGGACCTGGAACGCACCGGCAATGACGACCCGTCCATGGCCCCATCCGGTATTTTTAAAACGGCTGACGGAAAGTTCGTGGCTATCGCCATAGCCACGGATGACCAGTTTTCAGGGTTGGTCGGCGCCCTGGGGAGGACCGATCTGGCTGAAGATAAAAAGTTTCAAGAGACCTATGAAAGACTCAAGGCCGGAAATGCCCAAGAGCTGGATCGGGTAGTGGAAGAATGGGTTTTGACCAAAACAGAAGACGAAGTTATCAGTCTGGCCAAAACTCATGGTTTTCCTGCCACTCCGGTAATCGATGACTGGCAGCTGGTAAACGACCCCTGGAGACGGGAAAGGGGCAGTGTGAAGGCGTTTAAGGATGAGATGTATGGCGAAGGAATATGGGTTGATTCACCGGTCGCCCTGGAGAAAACCCCTGGCCGAGTCAAATGGCTGGCAAAACCCATAGGCTACCATAATCGGTATATTCTCAAGAAAATTTTGGGTTTGTCAAAAAAGGAAATTACCGATCTGGAGAAGAAGGATGTCATAGGCTACTGGGGTAACCGGGTTGGTCAAAGACCTCCCCCCTATTGGGATTTAGAAAAGGACGACATGTTCAACTATGGTGATGGTGAAAAGAAATGAAAGAGCCTGAAGAAAAGACTCAGGTATTCTCCAAACACCTGACCGGAAAAGGAACCTTGAAACGCCTGTCGATGTTTGACAAGCTTTTGAAGGAGATGATGGGTTCCGTCGAAGGGAAGCCGGGAGCCTTAGACGACACTATGGTTATTGAGGTCAGCGAGGCTAACTTTGCCGGAATCATTTCCGCGGCTTTGCTGGGCGAATTCGGGGCCGAAGTCATCAAAATCGAACCTCCGGAAGGGGACCCGGCCAGAAAAATAACCCCCTATGGGAAGAACGTGAACGGCGTCGGACTTCCCTTTATGATGGAAAGCCGGAATAAATATAATATCACCATGGACCTGAACTCTCCGGAGGGACAGGAAGATTTTAAGAAACTGGTTAACCAGGCGGACGTTCTTATCGACGCCGTAAAACCGGGGTTCATGGACCATCTGGGAATCGGCTACCGGCAACTAAAACAACTGAATCCCGGCCTGGTCTATGTGGCCATCTCACCTTACGGCCATTTCACCTCCAAAGCCGAAGAATTCCGAAACGTCCCGGACACCGATCTGACGGCCCAGGCCGGATCCGGTTATCCTTCACTCACCGGAGATCCC
Source organism: uncultured Thermodesulfobacteriota bacterium (assembly GCA_964609705.1). GTDB lineage: Bacteria > Desulfobacterota > RBG-13-43-22 > RBG-13-43-22 > RBG-13-43-22 > RBG-13-43-22. The sequence continues at coordinate 14,543 of CAZSTT010000033.1, read as the reverse complement.
GGCGCCGAAGAGCCTTATAACCATCCCATCAAGGCCGGGATATGGGCCGCCTGGTATATGAGCGCTGCCTTGGCCACTACGGGAACGCTTACCGCTTTATTGCATAAACGTAAAACCGGCGAGGGACAGATGGTGGATATGGCCACCAACGATGCCATCTCAGCCTGGCAGGCCTTTCAGTTGGTCTGGGGTTTCACCATGGAACAGCCCAGGGTCCGGGTAGGGAACTTTGACTGGTGTCTATTTCCCTACGGGTATTATAAAACCAAAGATGGTCGCTATGTCACGGTTGCAGCCGCTCAGGACGTAGATTTCAGGGGGGTGCTGAAGATCTTGGGCCGCTGGGATTTGGAAAAAGACTGGAGGTTTTTATTCGACCGGATAACGGATGATGTGGAAAACCTGAAACAGTTGGAAAATGAAATTAAAAAAGAAGTGGCCAAATATACGGCTAAGGAGCTGGCCGGTAAAAGCCTGGCCTATAGCGCCAAAGCGGCCAAAGACAGGCTGCGCAGCAAAGGCTTCCCGATCATGATCGAGATAAAGACCCCTCCGGAGGTCCTGGAAGAAAAACACTGGCAAATTCGTAAGTCTTTCCAGGAAATAGATCACCCGGTTTGCGGGAAATTTACAATTCCGGCCTCCGTTCCGAAGATGTCCGAGTCGCCACCGCGGGTAAAATGGATTAAGTGCGGCATCGGTGAAGATAACGAAACCATTTACAGCAAATATGGGCTGGGCAAGAATAAATAATCAATTGTAACATTAACCTAAGGAGGTAAAAGGTATGAAGAGAAAAAATAGTATTTCCACTGCAATTTTTGTTCTTCCGGTTTTCTTATTGATTTTCGGGTGGGTCAACGCGGTGCCTGCCCAAGGGCCTCCTATAAAAGTGGGGGTCATAGCTACCATGCCCTGGCCGGTCGGTAAGTCGGCCGCCCAGGCCGTCGAACTGGCGGTCAAGAGCTTGAATGACTCAGGAGGTCTGCTCGGAAAAAAAGTGGAGCTGGTTCAGGAAGACAGCAGGGGGCAGGTTCCGGTGGCCGTGGAGAAATACAGAAAACTGGTCATGGTCGACAAGGTGGCCCTGGTGGTCGTAGCTGAAGGTGGGGCCATCACCATTGCCTGTCAGAGGGCGGGCGCCGATTTGTTCAGTGAATATCCGCATATCATGATGAATGCCGGCGCCTCGGCCGAAGACCTTCCCAAGAGGGTGAGGGAAGACTATAACGCCTATAAGTTTTTCTTCAACCTCTATACTACCGCCCCGGATCGTCTACTGTATGGAGCGCAGGTTCATACCTACATGATAGAGAAGCAAATAAAACCGAAACCTACCAAAGTGGCCATCCTTGGAGAAGACATACCGGATTATCGTCCCTACTGGGAGGGGTGGCCGGAATACGGAATCCCTCCCTATCCGGACATGGTTTATAAAGACCGGGGCATCGAAGTGGTCTATACCGCTAAGATAGCGGTGGGAGAGAAAATGTTCATGCCGATTTTTGAGAAAATCGCAGCTTCCGGGGCCCAATATATTGATTTCCATATGAGCGCCTACAGTGATTTTTATATATTGGCCAAACAGTGGGCGGAATCTCCGGCAAGAAATATCCCCATGATGCACTCCGGGGTTTCTCCCAAGTATTGGGAGGCCACCGGGGGGGCCTGTTTGGGTATTATCGGTACCTGGCCGTCGGACTGGCTGGATATAGAAATCTCGGCCAAGACCAAGGGCTATTTACAGAGCTTTTCAAAAACCTACGGTTACTCCGGAAGCAACTGGCTGGCCATGGGGGCCTATGACAGCGCCCTCTTCTGGAGCGAAGGGGTTAAGAAAGGAAAAACAACCGACGCCCGGGCCCTGGTCCCGATTATGGAAAAACTGGAGGTCATGGCCGTCCGGGGGGTGATGAAGGTCAATACCGTTGACCATACTTCACACAATTACCCTTATGTAGGCAAGCTGGTAAAAGCCAGTATCGAGGCCATCGTCAAAAATCGGCCTTTAGTCGATCTTTACAAGGAATTCAAACTGTTTCCCTACGGACAATACCCCTACGGTCCGATCGCCCCCTTTGCCCAATGGCAGGACGGCGGCAAGTTAGTGAGCCTTTATCCCCCTGAAGTGGCCAAAAAAACGAATCCGGGAAAGGGCTATGTTTCACCTAAGGAGCTGAGGGATCGGGCCAAAAAATAGAAATCCCAGTGTCAGATTAAAAACATTCTATCAAAAGGAAAAGGATGGCACTGAAAAGTGCCTCCTTTTTTTTAACTGGTAATTCTGGCGACCGTTTGCCGGATGCAGGCCTTTAAAGCGCTCTACAGGGTACCATTAAACGATTGGAGGCAACCATAATGAGTTGGCAGGATGATGTTGAAGAATTGCGGCGCCGGCAGGAGATAGCCAGGCAAATGGGGGGTCCTGCACGGGTTGCCAAACAGCATGCCAAAGGAAGGCTGACGATTCGAGAGCGCATCGGCCTGCTCTTTGACCAAAGCTCCTTCCAGGAAATCGGGACACTGGCCGGTAAGGCTGTCTATGGTGACGACGGAAGTCTTCAGTCCTTCACCCCGAGCAGCGTCGTTATGGGCTACGGACGAATTAACGGCCAAACCGCCTGTGCTTTTGGAAATGATTTTACCACCAAAGGAGGTTCCACCGACGAAAACGCGGGGAACAAGGCTGAATTCCTGATGAGGATGGCCAAAGAGCGATTAATGCCCCTGGTCTGTTTGTATGACGGAGCCGGGGGTAGCGTATCCGAGGGGGGAGATTATACGATTGTCCCGGTTAATTATGGTTGGGCAACGCTAACGGAGTTGATGGGACTGGTGCCTGTGGTCACCGCCAATTTAGGGACTTCCGCGGGATGGATCGCGGTCCAGGCGGCCTTCTCTCATTGGAGTGTGATGACCAAAAACAGCGAACTTTTTGTAGCCGGGCCGCCGGTGGTGGAACGGGGTCTGTTCCAGCACATTACCAAGGAAGCGCTGGGAAACTACAGGGTTCATGCCTATCAGAGCGGAGTCATTGATAATGTGGCTGAGGATGAGCAGGACGCCGTTCATCAGATCAAGCGGTTCCTGAGTTATCTGCCCTCCAATGTCTGGCAGCAACCGCCAAGAATCGAAACGGAAGACGATCCTGACCGGCGGGAGGAGGAGCTCATTTCCATCATTCCCGAAGACAGCAGGAAGATCTATGATATTCGCAGGCTCATCGGGCATATCATAGACAAAGACTCCCTCTTTGAATATGCCCCTTATTACGGGAGATCGGTGGTGACCGGCCTGGCCCGCCTGAACGGGTATCCGGTGGCGATTATCAGTAATGACTGCAAACATCTGGGAGGAGCCCAGGACGCCCCGGCCGCCGAGAAGATGCTCAAGTTCATCGATCTGGCGGATACCTTTCATCTGCCGGTTATCTATTTGATGGATGCCCCGGGGTACATGATTGGTCCGGACTCGGAAAAAACAGGGCCGGAGCGCAAGGCCGTCAGGGTCCACGCGGCCATGCATCAGGCAACTACGCCCTGGGTAACGATTTTGCTAAGACGCTCTTTCGGGGTGGCCGGCGCCGGCCATGGGCAATATAACCGTTTGAATCTTCGCTTCGCCTGGCCTTCCGGCCGGTGGGGGTCACTCCCTATTGCCGGGGGGGCCATGGCCGAGTTTCGCGGCGAAATTGAAGCGGCTCCGGATCCGGAAGCGAAAAGGATCGAAATCGAAAAACGTTTGGCCGACCTGGGTTCACCTCTGCGGACGGCCAATCATTTTTCTTTAATGGGTGTTGAAGAGATTATTGACCCCCGGGATACCAGGCCCATCCTCTGCGAATTTGCCAGACAGGCCCAGGCGGTCACCGCCACCCAGCTTGGGCCGAAATATCGAATGATGAGACCGTAGGGGCCTGTTGCCGGCAACCGGGACGGGCTAATACGGAGATCCATCCCGGGATTTAAAACCGGTTAATCTCTTTTGCCCGCCGGCGTGAAGATAAGCTTAGACCATGCTGAACCCGCCGCTGACACTGATGGTCTGACCGGTGATATGTCTGGATACATCGGACGACAGAAAAACACACATCCTGGACAGATCGATCGGTTCCCCCAGGCGACGGATCGGATAAACTTTCAACATGGCCTCCATTCTCTTCTTGAAATCCTCGTCCCCCATTTTGGTCTTCAATTTCTCCCGACTGGCCAGGATCCGTTCCGTATCGGTCGCCCCGGCGGAGACTGCATTGACATTGATATTAAACTTCCCTACTTCCCGGGCTAAGGCCTTTTGAAAAGCAACGATGCCCCCCTTGGCCGCCGAATAGGCCGCCATGAAGGCCTCCCCGGTTCTTCCGGCATCGGAAATCATATTGACAATCTTTCCGTATTGATTCTTGATCATGCCCGGAAGCACGGCCCTCGTACAATTGAAAACCCCATACAGACAAAGATTTACCGTATAATCCCAATCCTCCTTCTCCGTTTCCACAAAGGGACGGGGGGTTTTTCCGGCTTCCCAATGCACACCCCGACCGGCATTGTTGATGAGAATGTCCACCCGGCCGAACTCCTCGATTACCTTATGGTACATGTCATTCACTTCTTCCTGGTTGTCCACACCCGCCTTTATAGCCAGGGCCTTCACTCCCAGCGCCCTGGCCTCTTCCGCGGTCTTCTCGGCCACGGCCTGGTTAATATCATTCACCACCACGTTGGCCCCTTCCCCGGCCAGGGTCAGGATGGTCACACGACCGATCCCTAATCCTGATCCGGTCACAATGGCGACTTTTCCCTTTAAAAACAGATCCATAGTTTTTTCTCCCTTTTGAATTATCTGGAGGTTATTATTTCTGAAATGGAATTGCTTATGAATTTTCTATAGCTTGAAAATCCGTTTGGCATTTCCGTAGAGGATTTTTTCCAGTGAATCCTCTCTTAAATTCATTTCGGCCATTTGTTCGAGATAGCGCTTCCAGGAGAGACCATTGGAACCGAAAAGGATTTTTTCGGCCCCGACCCTTGACTTCATGAAATTGGTCAGGGAAGGGTGGAAGTAACGGGGCAGCCAGGCACTGAAACTGAGATAAACATTGGGCCACTTGGTGGTGCAGGAGATCATTTCATCCACCCAGGGATATCCGGTATGGGTTCCGATGAGAATGAGGTCGGGGAAATCGGTGGCGATCCGGTCCAGGTACATGGGGCGGCCGTGTTCACTGGGCATGGCTTCCAGAACGTGTCCTGTCTGCATGGAAACCGGGAGTCCCAACTCCTCACACTTGGCGTAAAGGGGGTACATTTTGCGGTGATCCAGGGGGATGTCGTAGCCGTAAATATGAATATACACACCTTTATAGTTGCGCTCCTTGACATCCGCTTCGAGTTTCACCAGGCTTTCCCTTATTCGGAAGGGATCGTAATCAGCCAGACCAAACAGCCTTCCCGGGTAGGAGAGGGTCATTTCATCGATGATCCCCGTCATGTCGATGGCAAACCGTGTCTGCCGTCGGTATGACCAGGCCAGGAGATCGGTGGCCAGCACGGTTTCGATGCCCGCCTCATCCATCGCTTTAATAATGTCTTCAGCCTTGGGATATCCCTCCCCCCAGGCAGCCTCGACGGCGCATTTCAACTCCCCCGGGGAATTGGTGGCATTGGCCCAGCTTTGTTTCCATTCCTGAAGAAGCAGGGGGAAAAGGGTATCGATTGCTTTGAATTTTGCCATTGGCTGTTCCTCCGTTTTGTAAGTAGTGAATGATTGTTTCTATGGCTCTTAACTATGGTAAAATACTAAAAAGGAGTCTACCCGTCAATAAAAATAGGTCGTTTGTTGATGGCCTTCCTGGAGTGATCCAGGGCGAGAGAAATATCCGCTTCCGACCGGAACGGTCCTGCGGAAAAGACGACACCCTAAAGTCAATGACTCCGTAAAAATTCAGCCTCAGGCGTAATCTGTTGACAATAAGGGATTGAATGATGAATATCTTGGTTACCAGGGCCACGGCAGGCCAGGATTCGGCCGGACTGAGAAGACTTATCAAGGATAGCCGGTTGTGCCAAAGAGGGCAAATTAGAAATGGAAAGAAGGGAGAATTCGATGGAATACGATTTAACCTGCGTTGGACTTACCATTTTGGATATACTGGGTAAGGGAATTGAAGAAATACCGGAAGGAGGCAAAACCGCCCTGATCGAGAAAATCCGCATCACACCGGCTGGAACGGCTGCCGGACCGGCAGTGATCGCGGCCAAACTTGGTCTCAAAACGGCCCTGATCGGAACCATTGGAAATGATGACCTGGGAAACATCCTGGAGCAGATGCTGCAAAAGCAGGGTGTTGATACAGCTTACCTGCAGAAAACCCCTGACCGGCCAACGGCCGCCACTATTCTGGCGGTGAATAAAGAGGGGGCCCGGCCTAATTTCCATGCCCTTGGGGCCACCATTCTGCTTGAAATAGACGATGTCCGCAGAAGATGTATAGCGGAAAGCCGCTTTGTTCATTGGGGGGGAGTAGGAACCATGCCTAACCTCGACCGCGGTCGGGGAGCGGAAATATTAAAGGAGGCCAGAAATAAAGGAGCGGTCATTACCTGCGATTTTATTTCCCCGACGCCGAAAACTCTTGGCCAATTGAAACTGGTCTTGCCTTATATCGATTATTTCATGCCCAGCTTTGAAGAGGCCAGGGAGGTTGCCGGTACCAACAGTCCCCAGGAGACGGCCAAGTATTTCCTGGACCTGGGAACAGGAGCCTGTATTCTCAAGATGGGGGCTAAAGGATCACTCCTGGCTACCGGAGAAAAGCAGATTACTATTCCTGCCTTTTCCGTTAATGCCTATGATACCACCGGCTGTGGCGATGCCTACTGTGCCGGTTTTATCGCGGCGCTGGTCAAAGGACGGGACCTGGAAACAGCCTGCCGCTTCGCCAGCGCCACAGCAGCCCTGGTAGCTACCGGGTTAGGTAGTGACGCCGGGGTGATCAATTTTGCGGAAACAGAAAAAGCGATGACTGCCTTGTCGACCCGCTGATACTATTAAACCATCTTGCTGCGAGCCAAAAGGAGGGGTTGTTATGGGGCCTTATACCTTATATAAAGAAAAAATAATCGAATGCACCCGATGGCTCTCCCTGAACGGATACTTTGGATCCCTGAGAGGCACCGGCGGTAATGTGTCTATGCGGGTGCCGGGAGAAGAGGTTTTTATCGTCACTCCCTCCACTTTGCCTTATGACCAGCTCACCCCGGAGGACATGTGTGTCCTCGATTTTAACAAGAAACGGATGGAAGGAAAACGTAAGCCCTCGGTGGAGTCCGGACTTCACTTGAAAGTCTACCAGTGCCGGCCTGATGTCCAGGCCGTGATCCATTCTCATCAAAATTATGCCAGTATGCTTGCCGTGTTGAACAAGCCGATTCCTTCGCTTTTCGACGAGGTGTCTTTGCACCTCGGCCCTGTTATTGACGTCATCCCTTACGCCCTTTCCGGAAGCCCTGAACTGACCGCCAACATCGGTGGCAAGCTGGACAACGGCTGTCATGGCTACCTGTTGCAGAATCATGGCGCCTTAACCCTGGGATCCAATTTGGAGGAGGCCTGGCTTAATGTGGAGCTTTTGGAAAAAACCGCTAAAATTTATCTCGGCGCCCTCTCCACCGGGGGGCAACCCACCCTGCTTCCGGATGATACCGTACGTTTGTTGAATGAATTACGCAAAAAAAAATTAAAAGGCGCCTGATTCTTTACCAGAAAAGGCAGGGTTCACTGTGGAGGAGTCTAGACAATGGTCGTAAGCCTGGGAGCCGACCCGCGGTTGGGAACATATTTGTTTTGGTTATACAAAAGTTTGGAAAAGGAATGGGGAAGTGACCATCATTTTTTTCTTGCAATGTCAGATGGGAGGGAGAAAATCAGACAGGGAGCTCCCTTTCCAGCCGATCTTCCAGTTCATCGAAATAGGCGCAGAGCGTGTTTCCCGACTCTTCAACAGCGGAACGCAGATCATTATCAAGCTGGTCTATCCTTGCCAGTACAGCGGCCCTCGACTCCGCTTCCAGACCTGCCTGTTTCCTCAGCTCTACTTCAAAGAAACTGCGCAATTCGGTGAAACGTGAAGCTTTGGCTTGGTCGGCAAGCTCTCGATTAGCCTGCAACTCCCGAGCGTGCCGGCGAGCCTCGAGGAGTACTGATGTTTGTAAGTATACCACAAAAACAAGGAACAACACCGTGAAAAAGACTAACAGGCCAAGCATGACTACTCCGAGCGGTGCCTGAACGACAGTCACTCCTAAGGAAAGAGTTGTCGGTGTTAGGAATGCGCTCCAATTGAGTGCAGCAAAAGCAGTAATGGCGACCAAGACAATCATTAAAAAAAATGTCCAAACCTTCATTTTGACTAACCTCTATTGGCGAAAACTTGTGTTGGCAATGATGGTTGATTAAGAAAGTAAGTCTGCAGAGCTATTATACTTTTGTCAGAAATTAGTTGGTTTCCATCCGGAAAGGTCCTTTCCGGATGAAACTAGTTAGTGCTCATCCGGAAATGATATTTTCGGATGAGAGCTTTCAGCGATCAGCGGTCAGCTTTCAGGAAAACCTTTGGAAAAAGTGATCTTGCTGATTGCTAAAGGCTGATAGCTAAACGCTTCCATCCGGAAGGGTGTAGTTTCCGGATGGAAACTAGTTAGCAAAAGATAGGGTTTAAAGCAGGAAGAACACTTATTGATATTGTTGGTGCCCCCGGCGCGACTTGAACGCACGGCCTACAGATTAGGAATCTGCCGCTCTATCCACCTGAGCTACGGGGGCATGGTTTTGAATATAATCAATTTTGGGTGAGAACTCAATAATAAAGTGGAAGTCGGAAGTCGGAATCCGGAATCTAGAACAACCCCCAAATCTTTTTAAGGCCTCTCCTCATCATACATTCTTTGTCCCGGCTCCTGGGTTACAATTTTTAGGAAAGGCTTTTCAGATAACCCACAAAACCGTTGATGCTGTTGGTCATAAAGTAACGTTCTCTTTGTTGAGATAGGACGTCCATTTGAGGAAAGCAGGCCAGCAAGGGGTCTTTTGCCAAGAGCACCTCCATGGCCTGTTTTATTATATCGTCCTCGGACACGGATTGAAGGACTTCGAAAATAATATCTTTCCACCGGAAGAGCTGCTCCCGATATAACCCGAGCATTTTTTGACTGCTCAAATGACTTCCGGCATGGCCAAAATAGATAGCCTGATCCGGTAAGGCCAGCATCTTATCTACACTGGCTACGGTCTGGTCCAAGAAAAAACGGGGCGGGGTAGGGGGACGAAGATATATTTTTTCCCCCAGGGGCACAAAAACACCGGCCGATTCCCCGCAAAATAAAAGATCATGAAAGGAAAAACTCAGATGAAAGGGGGCATGTCCCGGAGTTTCCAGAATGGTTAATCCTTCCAAACTGATTTCCTCCGGTGAAAAAAGAGATTCCTTGGAAACCGGGTCAATGGGGCCATAGGCTATGGCCTTCTCTCCCAAAGTGGCCAAACTTCCCTCCCAGAGTTTGGTGGGTTCGATCAAATGGGGTAATCCTTTGGTCGGGGCTATAACCTTGGCCTCAGGAAACCGGTTCAGGAAAGGGGCCAATCCCCCGGCGTGGTCGATATGAATGTGGGTCAGCCAGACATAGTCAACTTTATGAATTCCCTTTTCATTTAATTGGGCGATTAATGAATCGACCGAAGACCTCGGTCCCACATCCACAACAATGGTCGGATCTCCCTGGATAACCCAGGCGATGATAAATTTTTCCCACCCTGGTATCTTCTGGGGAAGCTCAAGAACAAAAGGGGAAGGTGAAGAAGGTGTGGTCATGATTTATTCCTTGGCTTTTGATAATAAGCGCCAACCGGTCAGGTTAATAAGTGACCAAAGGACATCCAAAGGCAGATGGCAGGCAACACTGCGGTCGAAATTGATGGTAATCTGGGCGGGAAATTCCTCATCTTCTGTGTGAAGAATATATTCCACCGGGATCCGGGGAAGGATCCGGAGTTCGAAGGAGGCATCCCCGATTCCGGTTTCCCGGCCTCCGAGAATAAGACCGGTTTGAACAAACCCCTGGGGGTCTTTCCCGTAAGCTTTTTCCAGAGGCTCCTTAAAAAGGGCATGGGGACCTCTAAAAAACAATTCCCCGCCGGGAATTTCCCTTTCGTTGATCTTCTTTCCTTCAATCGGCTTTTCCTGGGCCTTCAATAAATACTGCAGGATAACCAGATATTCCTGGAAGCTCAGATTTTTTTCAGGAACATCCTTTCTCCAGATAATATGCGTCTCCGGGCGGCAAAAATAAATCCGATCCCATAAAGGGATTTGGTATCCTTCGCTGGATTGAAAGGAGACCAAGGCCCTTTGACAGACATCCGAAGGGTCCATGGCCTGCAGTTCCTGCCAGTAGTGATCGGGAATATGCCGGTTGTCCCGGAAGATCGAAGTATCGTTGGGATTCAGGGGGGGCATCAGCGGTTACTTGGGGAGGGTTTTCTGGTAAAACTCGATATATTTCACCAGTTCCCGTTTCATGTCTTTCCGTTCCGTTACCTGATGAATGCCCCGGATATCAAAAAAATAATCCTGGTGTTGATAAATCAGCCCGGATAACTGTTGGAGGGAATTGGAGCGGACCAAGCCCTCATCCACTTCAAACCCCCTGGATTCCATAACCCGGGGACCGGTAAAGATCACCAGGGCATGGGGTTCGGACAGGATAATATCCCCCAGGGAGGCATAACTGGCAATGGCCCCTCCGGTGGAAGGGTCGCCCAGAATGGAAATAAAGGGAAGGCCATGACGTTTTAACTGATGGACGCAGGCGATGGTTTTAACCATTTGCATCAGGCCCAGAATCCCTTCGGGCAACCGGGCGCCACCGGAACAGCAGAGACTGATAAAAGGGACTTTTTTTTCAATGGCCAACTCGACGGCCCGTTTAAATTTTTCTCCGAAGGCGACTCCCATCGACCCGCCGCTGAAATAAAATTCAGATATGGCCAGCATGACCGGCTGGCCGAAAATCAAGGCCTCGCCGGTGACCAGGGATTCATTAAAGTGAGAACGCTGCTTATCCAGGGATTCACGGTAAAATTGTGAAATCGTTTCACGGCTCAGAAGACTTTCCGCTGTCAAATTGCGGTTAATTTCAAAAAAGCTTTCCGAATCAGCGATGCATTCAATCCAGCCCCCGGCGTCCAGGATGTTCTGCCGATTACAGTAGGGACAAACCTGATAATTTTTTAAGTAGTCCTCTAATTTTATCAACCGGCCGCAGCCCCCGGAAGGTTTTGGGCCTCGTTCCTGGCCGCATCGGATATATTCCTGATTGAGTTCCAAGGGTTCGGTCCCGGGATAGTCGTCAGGAATTTGGGTTGAGCTGTTATAGGTGACCACCTGGATATCCGGCGGCCTGCTGTAAAAAAATTTCTTGATCGGTTTTTCCAGGAGCTGTTTCAACTCATGAAGCTTTCCATGGTGACGGGGCAATCCATAGGCCAGGGCCCTTTTTTCCCGGTGATCCAGGAGTTTTTTAATCTTGGTCCGGAAAAGATCATGAATCGATTTTTGAAGGTAATGTTCAATAGGGGCCACAAATCCTTTTACATCTTTAATATCTTCGGGGACGGGAAGGACCTGATCGATGACCCCGATTTTCTTAAGATCCTGAGCGGTTGGTTTGGAGATCAGCAGGGCATCCCGGATTCGGGAAGCGTCTCGAAAAATAATCGACGCCATGGATTCAGGGGGGGCTGTGGCATACAAGGCATCTTCCAATTGGGCTCGACGGTCGGTTACCTGAAGGGCCAAGGCCCCTCCGCTTCCCCCTTCCCCGATAACCACAGAGATGGTCCGGATAGGGATGGTTAAAAACTCATAAATCAGATGGCTGATAAAATAAGCCTGGAACCGTCTGGCCGAAGTCATGGAAATATCGGCTCCGTAGGTGTCAATCAGACATAAAATAACCAATTCGTTGGGGTCCATGGATCGGGCCTGTTTCAAAATTCCAAGGACTTGCGAGTGCTCATCGGCAGAGAGCATACCCAGGTTGAGTTTTTTGGCATTTTCGGAGTTTCGTAATTTTTCCAGGGTTGGTTTTTCCTGGCCGATAACCAGGATCCTTTTGTCGAGATATTTAGCCTCACCAGAGATCAAGGATTCTCCGGTGGGAGAAAAGGGTTTAAAATGAGTAAAGAGAGATTGAATCAGGTGCGAAGATCTTGGACGCAGGGGATTGCGTGTTCGACGTTTAAATATTTCGACGATATCTTCTTCTTTCATTCTTTTACCTCTGATCTCTGAACTTTGAGCGCTGCACCCCTGGCCTTATGGCATCAGCTTGGCTTCTGCATTAAATATTTCCACCGCCGAGACGGCCCGCTATTGGCGGGACCATCAATAACCTTTGATGCCCTAGGGGGAAATGGATTGGCAAGAGGCCAGAATCACGCCTAGGCGGGACTCCATCCCGCCTCAGGTAGGGATGGATCTCAAATAATTCTTTCTGCAATCATTGCGGCTTTGCGGTGAACAAAAAATCTGTTTCAAATACCTGAGTGTTGTTTGAATTTTGACAAAATTGCTTAAAGAAGTCAAGGAGAAAGGAAGTACCCCCAGGGATAATTATAAAATTTTCTTGCAAGATTTGTTTCTTCTGCCTATAATAAAATCATTAATGGTGAGTGTAGCTCAGTTGGTTAGAGCACCAGGTTGTGGCCCTGGGGGCCGAGGGTTCAAGTCCCTTCACTCACCCCATTTATGTTTAAACCGTCATGTCCCGCCAGGGACGTGACACCACCAAATATGAAAATAGAACTCGTTGGGTGATGAACTCTATTTTCGAACTAAACCGTCATGCCCCGCCTTTTGGGGCGTGACACCACGAATCATGAAAATAGGCCGGATCAACAAGACACCGAAAAACCTATTTTCGTGTTAAATGCAAAACCCTTCCGAACCTTAAGTTTTTCGCTCGAGATTTTTTAACCAAATTTAAAGTTGTTGTTTTCTGCTTTTCTATGAGATTTTTTTTAAAAATCGGATTTTTCTTATATCTTTTACTGGTCCTTTCCTCCTGTTCCCTGGACAGTTCGAGTTCCGGGGGAGGCGGCTCTTCGGCTGATTACCAATTCCTTTATAATCACAATGCCCAATACCTGGATGGTCATACCATCCGGTGGGATTCGAACACCATAAAAGTACATACCGGAGGAATATCAGGGGCGGAATCGGCTATCAATCGCTGGGCCGGACCGGTCAATTTTAATTTTGTGAATACTGCTCCGTCAGACGGGGTTTCCATCAGTCTCACCAGTTCCAGTTTCTACTGTGGATCAACAACCTATTATTATTATAATTCCGGCCAGTTATACCGAGCGGTGATAAGGATAAACGTTGATCAGGATATGTGCCGGGGTGGTCTTGAAAACACCCTTACCCATGAAATGGGCCATGCCCTCGGATTTTTTGGCCACACCACCGATGGAACTCTTATGGATCCTGACGGCGGTAACGGGGAAATAACCAGGCAGTTAAGAAATTTTATGAATTTGCTTTATGCTTCTCCTTATGGCACAGATATCAACCCTTTTCTTTCTTTCAATAAAAGGATGACCGGTCGTTATCAACCTGACGGCTCTCAAACCATTGTCGGGGTGGAATATTAATGCGTCTGGTTTTTCTTTTATTGCTTCCTCTTTTTCTGATTTTTAACGGGACTTCCTGCAAGGAAGAGGAGAAGAGGGTTACTCCTTCCGGGATTAATATTATGATCCATGATATAGCCTGCCAGGAAGTTATAGACCGTCTGATTAAGGAATGTAAAAATCAGGGATTCCCTTATGATTGGTCGGAGAAAGGGCAAGGAATCCTCTGGATCGGCCCATTGACCACCCGCCCCTTGTCTGAGGATTCATTTGCAAAAATGGAAGAGCAATACAAGATAGAAATAAAATGTTTTGATCCGATCAGTACCCGAATTTCAGTTCAGATACAACTGAAAGGCATGACCGCGGATAATCAGTGGAAGGGGATCCAAGAGCCGGATCGTTTAAATGCTTACGGGCAAAGATTAATAGAAAGGCTTATCAAGCACTGACAACCCTGCCTTGCTTTCCATTTTCACCGCAGAGTCGCCGAGGACGCAAAGAAGAAAGATTTATTGATTGTCCCGCAACGGCCAACAGCGGGACCATCAATAGTCTTCGCTACCCTGCGGGAAATGGATTGGCCGAAGGCTAGGGCTGTTTTTTTAATCCCGTCTCTACCGGGATTGAAAAATAATGATTCTCTCTGTGTTCTCCGCGCCTCGGCGATGAAATAGATTTCTTTTCAAACGCCTATCGTGTTAATCAAAACTTACCTCATAGTTGCATAAAAATTGAATTGGTTGAGATAATTTATTAGTAATAACCCAGTGTTTTAATTGTTTTCGGTGCAGGTGCCAAAAGTCACTACCAGTGAAGTTTGGGTTTCATTGAAATAGGGATCAATTTTTACC
>CAZSTT010000032.1:21105-24037 GCA_964609705.1 uncultured Thermodesulfobacteriota bacterium | reverse complement strand
AGCGAGTAGCCTCAAACTCTATTTTCGAACTAAAGTGGCGTGATATCGCGAATCATGAAAATGACCCGTAGTGGCGGGCTTGAAACCCGCCACTACAAGCCCCTACTGAGGCCATGGGCGTTGAAAGCCCCATTTTCGAACAAACATAGACAAAGAATCTCCGGATAAACCAGGACGAAAGAGGGCAAAGAATAAAGGGGAATTATAAAAGGGGAAAATTTCTTATTTTTAACCTGGAAACCGTCATGCCACACTTTTTGTGGCGTGACACCACCAAATATGAAAACAGGGCTCGTTTGAGTGGTGAATCCTATTTTCGGACTAAATTAATGGAAAAGGATTGATCAGTAAAGATTAAGATATTTTCTTATGGCTTCAATTGGTTACGGTAATCGTCCTAGTAGCAATCTTCCCCTGGGAAGTCACTTCTATGATATCTACTCCTGACATTATTGAAGCGGAATAGGTTTGAATGAATTGTCCAAGATTATTAGTCGAGGTATTGCATATGGTGGCAAAACATTTATCTCCCGATACAAAACAATTTTTAACAGCCGTCATGCAGGCATTAGTACCGAGCGGGGCAGGTGCGCCTGTCCCATCCTTAACTATGGCCATGACGGTTGTGGTCTCAAAAGGTCCAAGAGTGTTGGTTCCCACCTGGATGTCGATCTTCCAATCCGTACCGGTGCCTGAATTCCCCCCGGAACCGGAAGTACTGCTGGTGCCTGAGTAGTTGCAAGAGAGAATTCCCCCCAAAGTCAAACAGAGGACAACCAGAATAAAGGTTTTCAGCAGGAGGAAATCCCTGCCTCTTCTTTTAAGTGGAGCCATATCCCCTCCTTAAGAAAATTCTGAACCTCGAATACTCACCAATGATTTCCCTTCAATATTCCTTATCGGTCAATTGACAACCTGAATTAAATAAAAAATTCCCCCAGCTAATACAAATTCTATTTTAATCGGCCAGATTTGTTTAAGAAAACTTCACTTTGACCCAATATACTCCTCATAAGCCGCTTTGTCCATTAAATCATCCAGTTCCCCGGGTTTTTTTAAAATGACCTTTATCAGCCACCCCTCTTCATAGGGAGAGGAATTGATCTTTTGAGGTGCTTCGTCCAGGGATTCATTGATTTCAATAACTTTACCACTAACCGGGGCAATCACATCGGTCGCCACTTTGCTCGATTCCAGGGCACATAAAGGTTCACCCGATTTTATTTCCGATTCAATATCCGGAAGGTCTACATAGATGACTTCCCCCAACTGCTGCTGGGCGTATTCCGAAATACCGATGGTCCCATGATGTCCGTTTACCAATATCCAGGCATGTTCAGAATGAAATTTGATATTTTTCATGATTTATCCCCTCGAATACTTAAAATGTGAAAATAACCCTGGATTCATCTCAAAGGCTTGTTTGTTCTCCGTCATGCCGGACTTGTCCCAACATCACGGTTGGGCTTGTCCCAACATACAGGACTTTGAGGCTAATTCGTTTTCATCCGGAAAAGACCTTTCCGGATGGAAACTAATTCGTTTCTCCCAATCCTACCATAAATTCAGATTTGGTCAATAACCTTGGATAATTTTATAAAAATTTTTTCCAAACTTATTTTCAAAATGGGTGGTGTTTCCTCCCTAAATCTCCCGTTTGTCTTTTTTTATCAAATAAGGTAAATAATGTATAGGTTTTGAAATCAAGAAAAACAGGAAATTCAATTCAAGGCAATATTAATGAATCCGTAAAAGTCGCCTTCTCGCCCGGAGCCGGCCCAGGGAGGGACCCTTTCGCAAGGGGATGATGAAAATGGGCCGGCGGAGATTATCGGAAGTCCGTCATTTTTTTCGATTCAAAAATTTTGGTAGAGGACCAACCTATGTTTTTTTGCTTCGGAAAGATTTTTAATAGAATCTTATTTTGTCTCTTTTTTTCTTTGCTCAGTCTTCAGCCGACCTCTTCCTGGGCGGAAAAAAAAATTGTCAAGCTTGGATTTGTGGCCGACGTCACCGGCTCGGGTTTCCTGATCGCCCTGTCGCAGAGAAAGGCTTTGGAAGTGGGGATTGAAGAGATTAATTCCTCCGGAGGCCTGTTGGGTCGAAAAGTGGAGTTGATTATCCGGGATTCGCAAATGAAACCCGAATTGGGAGCGGCCCTGGCCAGAGATTTGATATTGAAAGACAGGGTTGATTTCCTGGTCGGTCCGACCAGTCCGTCCGTAGCCCTGGCCGTTTCCCCGGTCTGCCGGGAAAACAAAAAATTGATCTTTTTTCACGCCGCCAATGATGAGCGGATCACAGCTGCACAGGGGCACCGGTATTTGTTTCAGATTATCCCTAACACCTATATGGAAAGTCGGGCCGTAGCCCAATTTCTTTCCGGGAAGGCTTTTAAAAAAATTGCGCTTATCGGACCGGATATCGAGTATGGACAAAGTCAGGCTACTGCTTTTAAAAAGCGATTGTCGGAAATTAATCCCTCAGTCCAGGTAGTCAAGGAAGTTTGGATCAAACCGGGACAACAGGATTACGGGCCCCCTATTGCCGCCTTAACCTCTGCCCGGCCGGAGGTGATTTACGCCATTCTGGGGAGCGGTGATCTGGCCGGATTCCTACGGCAGTGCCGGGCACTGGGACTTTTCCCCGGAATATCTTTAATCGGCCTTTTTGATTACGACCTTTTTAAAGGGTTGGGGAAAGATATGGTGCCCAATCTCTACGGTTTTGATCGGGCCCCTTTCTATGCCCTGAACAATCCCCCCCTGAAGGGCTTTGTAAAAAAATACAGGACCAGGACCGGGGAATATCCATCATCCTGGGCGGTCACCGCTTACGACGGACTGATGGTTTTAAAAAAGGCCGTGGAAAAAGCCAAAACCCTGGAAACCGAAAAAGTAATCGCCGCCCTGGAAGGGATTCAATGGGATTC
>CAZSTT010000032.1:15292-21005 GCA_964609705.1 uncultured Thermodesulfobacteriota bacterium | reverse complement strand
ATGAAACAACTGGAAAAACTGATCGACCGGATCATCAACCGGGTCAATATCAACCTGAGAGAACCGGCCTTTGATGTGCGACCCTACATCCAAAACGTTATTCCTATGCAGCAATTTGGAAAGTTCTATGCCTTTTACGGCCTCACCTCTCATCATCCGCTCTATTTCCGGTTCAATCAGTCCAGCCTGGCCGGCAGCTATTTTTTAGGAAAGTGCGTCGTGGATTATTCCGTGCTCTATAAAAGCGATATCCGGGGAGATGAATTAAAAAGTCGGGGCGATACCCACCGCTACCGGGACCTGGAAATTCCCTTGCATGACGATGAGGTCATTCATATCAAGGACAGTTTTCTGCTTAAAACCCTGGTTCATAGTTTTTCACATGACCCGGAAAACCTGGAGGAATTGCTGATCCAGAATACCGTGGCCCTGAACTATGCCAATATACACGGGTCCACCGTCGAAGGCTGTTTTCTGGGCCCCTTCAGTTCCGTGGATCTGACCACCCTCCATGATTGCGTGATCGGCACCTTCGCTTATGTTCAGGTGGGGGAGCTTTCCCATCAATTAGTGGAGGCCGGAAAAATCTGGATCCAGAACGGCGATCTTTTTGATTTTCAGTATATCCTCCCGGAAAGGGTCCTCCAAAAGTATATCAACTTCCAGCCGGGACAGATTCCCAAAGGCATTTTTATGGATTTCATCGAAAGGTATAAACCGGATTTTCAAAGGGTTTTTGATGACGTCCATGTCAAACCCCCGATCAAAGTGCCCCAAGGGGCGGCCTTGAACCCTTTCGCCGTGGTTAAGGGCCAGACCAGTATCCGAAGAAATGTCTTGGTGGCCCAAAGAGCTTATCTCGAGAACGTATATATGGGGCGGGGGGCCAATGCCCAGGAAAACTGTTATATCCTGAATTCCCATTTGGAAGGAAATGATGTGACGGCCCATGGAGGGAAAATTATCCATGCTGTTTTGGGCAGCAAAGTTTTTGTGGGGTTTAACGCCTTTTTGCACGGACGAAAAGAAAATCCCTTAACCATCGGGGCCGGTTGTATCATCATGCCCCACACCATCATTGATCTGGAAGAACCTCTGGAAATCCCGGCCGGCCATCTGATCTGGGGACACATTAAGAATCGACGTGATCTAAAAGAACACAGCCTGCCACTGGATAAGGTTTCCACCATAAAAAAAGGATGCAGATTGGGGGGGATGCAGTTTCAAGGCAGCGGTGCCGCTTTTGTACGGGCCTTCCAAAACCGGATCGATCATATTCTGGAGGCCAACGGGGCTTTCTTTGACGGTACCAGGAACAGGGGACATGCCCAAAAAAACCAGGACATCTCCTTTAATACCATCCAGCCCTATTCCACAGGAATACTCAAAGGGCTTTACCCGACCATAGAGATCAGACCGTAGAAGCAGGCCGGGAGCAAAAGGTTTAGGCAAAGAGTGGAGGTAATCGGGATGATCTTCGCCCTCCCGTCCCTTTTCCTAAAAAACAATGTAATTTTTATATTACAGTCAGTCATTTTTCCCCTTTTTATCTCTCCTTTTTCTTCTTCAAAGCAGAAAAAAAATTCAATTCAAGAAAATGTTTGGTTTTATTCGTTAGTTATTACTCTAAAAATAAGTAACTAAAAAATTACACTACAATGACAATAGGAGACAATTATTCATAACTATTTAATTTATATTAAACTTTTTTATTGTATTTTTGAATTAAGTTTGTTACAAGTTTCACCAAGTCTTTATCTCGTATCAATCTAAGGAGGAAAACCATGCCGCACGAAAAGAAAGTCAGTGAGCTTATGATCCCCCTAACCGATTATCCCCATATCCCTTACTGGTTTACCATCAAGCAGGCCATCGCCATTGTTAAAAAGTCTGCTTTAGGTCTGGAAGGGAAGTTGGAACCTTCCACCCTGTTGATCTTTGATGAAAAATATCAACTCATGGGTTCTCTGACCATGAAGGATCTGATTAAGGGGATTGAAAAAAAGTTTGCACGATCCGGAGATTGGTTGTCCAAAGAATGGGATACCCCTGTCTTCTTTGAAGGACTTTTTACTACGGGGGTCAAAGAAGAGGCCGAAAAACCGGTCAGTGAAATTATGACGCCGGCCAAAGAAACGGCTCAAGCCAATGACTCCATCATCAAGGCCATTTATATCATGATGGAAAAAGATCAGAGTCTGCTTCCGGTTCTGGATAAAGGTGCTGTAGTCGGGGTTATCCGTTTGAATGAGATCTTCAACGAGATCTCCAAACTGGTTTTAAGCGAATAAGGGAGGATTAAGGATATGGCTGACGCAAAAAAGAAACCGGCTGTTTCTGCAGGTCTTCCGGAAATACCCGAGGAAATCAAATTAGCGCCTATCTACAAACGAATTGACTGGAAAAGGATATTTTTTATCTTTTTGGGATTGGGATTGTTTTTGTGGTTTTATCTCATGGCCCCCTTACCTGATGCTGTAGATCCCTCAGGAAAGCATTTTCCCCTCCCCCAGGCAGGTAAAGCCGCTATTGGATTATTTCTAATGGCCGGCATTTGGTGGGTCTTTGAGGTAGTGCCTATCGGGGTAACCAGTATCGCCATCGGGGTCTTTCAGGCCATTTTTCTTATTCGGCCGGTTAAGGATGCCTTTCGGGATTTCATGGACCCATCGGTCATGTTTATATTTGGTTCCCTATTAGTCGGGTTGGCCTTTACCACATCGGGTTTGACCAGAAGGCTGGCCTATAAAATGTTGGCCATCGTCGGAGAAAACACCAAAACCATTTTATTGGGAACTATGATCATTGTGGCCGGGTTGGCCCACTTCATGGCCCATACCGCCGCTGCGGCTACGGTTTTCCCCATCCTGATGGCCATCAATTCCCTTTATGGAGAAGGGGATAAGCCGACAAAATTCGGCAAGGCCCTTTTTATTGGAATGGCGTATGCGGCCGGGGCCGGAAGTATTGCCACCATGCTCGGTTCAGCCCGGGCACCGGCCGGGGTAGGGATGTTCAAGGAGTTTGCCGGCCAGGATATCACTTTTTTCGAGCTGTCCAAATATCTGGTGCCCTTAAGCTGGATAATGGTTTTTGTCGTTTGGATTATGTTGATTACTTTCTTTAAACCTGAAAAACCAAGAATCGAAGGATTAAGAAAAAAAGCCAAAGAACTTTCCATTCAACTGGGTCCCTTAACCGGGAAAGAGTTATTTGTTATTATTTGTGTGCTCGGGGTTGTTGTTACAATGACCCTCCAATCCTTTCTCCCCTCCATGCAGTACCTTGACCGCTCGGCTATTATGTTAGTGGCCGGATTGCTGTTCTTTTTTTCCGGTTTACTTACGATAAAGGAAATGGAAGAAATGCCCTGGAATATCGTTTTGCTCTTCGGCGGGGCTATGAGCATCGGCTTCTGCCTCTGGCAGACCGGCAGTGCCCAATGGATGGCCGTTCAATGGCTGACCATGTTCAGGGAGGCCCACTGGCTGGTTTTTGTCCTGAGTGTAGCCACTTTCGTCCTGATCTTGACCAACTTCATCATGAATGTGGCGGCTATTGCCATTTCTCTTCCGGTATCTCTAGTCATTGCCAAATACCTGGGAGTCAGTCCGGAGGTAATTTTTTATGCCTCTCTGGTCACGGCGGGCATGCCTTTTGTCCTGCTGATCGGGGCGGCACCCAATGCCATGTCTTATGAATCGAAGCAATTCACCACCGGAGAATTTTTCTGGGCCGGCATACCGGCGAGTGTTGTGTTAATAGCTTTATTGGCCTTGATGATTCTGGTCGTCTGGCCGATTCTGGGCATGCCGATCCTGGTGAAATAAAGAAGGGTTTAAGGTCCAAGGTTTAAGGTCTAAGGATAAAACCAAAAGGAAAATACTCTATCTGATTTTTATCGTTATGACCGATAGAGATAACCCCCTCCTGCCCCCTTTGAAAAAAGGGGATTCAGGAGGATTAAAAGGAAAACATATATGAAAAATCGATTCATTCTCTCAATATTTGTTTTGGTTTTGATAGTCGGCTTATCAACCTTAAGTATAGCAGCCGAAACCCAAAAACCTGCCGGTCCTTCCGACATCCTGATCGTTTCCGGAACGGTAGCCAATGCCCAGGGCAAAGCGGTCAAAGAAGTGGGGATGCTCTTTTTCCTGAATGGACAAAAGGTGGAGATGGAAGAAGAAGTAACCACCTCAACTGTCGGCGGATATAAGGCAGAAATAAAACTTCCTTCCGGGACCCTTCCAGCAGCCAGGGTGGAACTGGAGGCCCAAAAGCCTTCCTATAAGACCTCCGAGAAAACCCACCTGGATAAGATTGTCAAGGAAAAAGGGGATGACAAAGGGAACACCTATTATCTGGCTCATCAAAATATTTCTTTGACCAGGGCCATCTCCCCGGCCTTTTGGATCGCCACTCTGATCCTGCTAGGGGTTTATGTCCTGATTGCCTTCGAAATCATGCACCGAACCCTGGCGGCCATGCTGGGGGCCTCTCTGCTGCTGATCATCACTTATACCGCCGGACACTTCAACCCGCAATATACCATCCTGAATTTTGAGGGGGCTATGAAGGCCATCGACATGAACGTCATCTTCCTGCTCATGGCCATGATGATCATCGTCGGGGTCACCAAGAAGACCGGAGTCTTCCAGTGGATCGCCTTCAAGGCCTACCAGTTGGCCCGGGGAAACGTCTTTGCCATAGCGGCTATTATGATGTTTATCACCGCCTTCATCTCGGCCTTTCTGGACAACGTGACCACCATGATGCTGATTATCCCGGTGACCATCGAAATCGCCGTAACCTTAAAAATCAACCCGATTACCCTGCTGTTGCCCGAGGCCTTTGCCTCCAATGTCGGTGGAACAGCCACCCTGATCGGGGACCCGCCCAACATCATGATCGGTTCCTACGCCAAACTGACTTTTATGGATTTTGTTAAGAATCTGACCATAATCAATTTGATCTGTTTGATCGTGATCATCGTTTATTTCATTTACTGGTACAAAAAAGATTATCTAAAGGCTCAGGTGGGGGATGTCCAGAAGATGATCAACCATTTGCGTGAGGAATACAAAATTACCAACGGGAAATTACTCTTCTACTGCTGCCTTATGATGGCGATTACCATCTTCCTGTTTATCATCCACGGGGCTTTGCACATGGAACCCAGCGTTGCCGCCCTGATCGGGGCCGCCCTTTTAATGGTGATCAGCCGGGTGGATATTGTGGAGATGCTGGAAAAAGAGATCGAGTGGCCGACGCTGATCTTTTTCATGATGCTCTTTATCGTGGTAGCCGGGGCCGAGGAAACGGGGTTGATACAGATCATTG
Organism: uncultured Thermodesulfobacteriota bacterium; assembly: GCA_964609705.1. Lineage (GTDB taxonomy): Bacteria > Desulfobacterota > RBG-13-43-22 > RBG-13-43-22 > RBG-13-43-22 > RBG-13-43-22. The sequence goes on along the minus strand of CAZSTT010000032.1, from coordinate 15,662 downwards.
CCGACCAGGTCAAGAATATCTCCGGAGGGTCCCTGGTGGTGGCCATATTGATGATTCTCTGGGTCTCGGCCCTGGCTTCGGCCATTATCGACAATATCCCCTTCACCGCTACCATGCTGCCCATTGTGGCCTACCTGACCACGGTTATCCCCGGGGCCCAGAGCGGAGTCCTCTGGTGGGCCTTATCCCTGGGGGCCTGTCTGGGAGGCAACGGGACCATGATCGGGGCCAGCGCCAATGTAGTCACGGTGGGCATGGCCGAAAAAGCCGGCTACCCGATTTCATTCATGTACTACCTGAAAGCGGCCTTCATCCCGATGATTATTACCATTGTCCTTTGTTCCTTCTGGCTGCTGTTGGTGGAAATGTA
>CAZSTT010000032.1:8841-15192 GCA_964609705.1 uncultured Thermodesulfobacteriota bacterium | reverse complement strand
CTCCAAACCGCTATGAAGAACTGAAAGAGATTTATATTCACATCCGTTTGGAGGTGGAAAAATCCCTAGAGGAAAAGCTCGGGGGGCTTCCCGGACGAAATTCAAGGCCTTCCGAGAATCCCGACCTGGGGCAACATGACGAACTGTTTACCTTGAATCATCCCATCCTCCTGGAAGGAGGAACCGTCGGGGCTTTCGGGATCGGGGCCGGTCCTGTCCATAGGGTCCGATCGGATGAAGACACGGCTGATTTTCCCGAAGGAGCGGTCCTGGTGGCCCCTCGCACCTCCTCACGGTTCCTCTCGATCATGGACAAAACCGCTGCCATTATCACTGATGGGGGAAGTGCCACCGGACATATGGCCCTCATGGCCAGAGAGTTTCGAATCCCTACCCTGGTCGACACCAGGGTGGCCACAACCCTATTGGAAGAGGGGCAGGTAGTGACCGTAGATGCCTTGAATGCCCGCGTTTATGCCGGAAAGGTCGAACCCCTCTTAAAAGAACCCCCCGGGGCCCCTCCCCTTTTATTGAATACCCCGATCTATGAACGGCTGCAGGAAATTATCCGGCATATCACCCCGCTGAATCTGGTCGATCCCAAACTGGAAAATTTCACCCTCCGTTCCTGCCGGACCTTTCATGATATTATCCGTTTTGCTCATGAAAAAAGTATTGAAGAAATGTTCCGACTCTCTGAAAGAGAAGACATCAAAAAATTGTACCCGGTTCGAATCAGGACCCAATTACCCCTCAATCTTCATCTTCTGGATTTGGGTGGAGGCCTTAGAAGGGCCGGGAATCATCGGGTATTGCCCCCGGAAAATGTCGTCTCCGTGCCCTTCCTGGCCTTGTGGAAAGGGATCACCTCGCCTGGAATCCACTGGGCCGGCCCGATAGGTGTGAACGTTAAAGGACTGTTGTCGGTCATGGCCCAATCGGCTACCCAATCTTCCGATGATTTTTGGGACCGGACTCTGGCTCTGATTTCTTTAAATTATCTTAATTTCAGCTCCCGATTGGGTTATCATTTTGCCACGGTGGATTCATACTGCGGGCCGGTTCAAAACAATAATTATATCACCTTTGTGTTTAAAGGGGGGGCGGCCGACACTTTGAGAAGGGGAAGGCGGGCCCGTTTTCTGGGAATCGTCCTGGAGGAATTAGGTTTCGAAGTCATGATCAAGGAAGATCTGGTCAAGGGTGAATTCCGAAAATATCCGGAGCCGATGACCGAAGAAAAACTGGCCCACCTGGGCCGTTTGATGGGCTGTGCCCGTCAATTGGATATGACCCTGGCCGATGAAAATTTGGTGGCCTGGTATGCCCAGGCTTTTTTGGAAGGGAATTATGAGTTTAAACGATAACAACAATGGTTACGAGTTGCTGGTTGCTGGTTGCTGGTTAAAGTCTGAATAAAACAGGGAATAATGTGAAAAGCTATCGAGATTTGGAGATTTATAAGTTGGCATATCAATTGGCGATGAAGATACATCATCTCTCCTTAACATGGCCTAAATACGAACTTTATGAAGAAGGCAGCCAAACAAGAAGGTCTTCAAAAGGCGTCTGTTCTTGTATTGTGGAAGGATTTGGAAGAAGAAGATATAAAAATGATTTTATTAAATTTTTAGTCTATGCCCAAGCATCATGCGACGAGACGGAACTCCATTTGAATTTTATCCATGGCTCTGGTTATATCAGCGATGAAATATTCAACGAATTGCTTGATGAAAATGATAAATTGGGAAGAAAAATAAATAAGTTCATCCAATATGTCGAAAATCACTGGAAAGATGGAGATCGCTGACCAGCAACGAGCAACGAGCAACCAGTAACCAGCAACTAGCACTTAAGGAATTTCCCATGTTCATCAAAACAAAAAAATTCATTCTCGGCATCGGAATCTTTACCGTCACTCTGCTGATTGCCGGCCTGGTCGTCGGGTTTTATTCGCTGCGCTATATGAAAGAGGTGGTGGGGAATCAGTTCAATCTGCAGCAGCTGGAACTGGCCACCCATGCGGGACGTCAGCTTGAAAATAAATTTTCCAACATCATTCAAGACCTGAAAACACTGAATCAATCCCCTTCGGTCCAATATCTGGAAAAGGTCTCCTGGGCCAACCGGATAAAAATCACCCTGTCCACCATGCCGGAAACCGGGGTGCTGGAGATCGGGCGCGTCTCCGGCTCCGGGAAATCCCTCTTTGCGGTTACCAACAAACAGGAAGTTCGGATGGTTTCCGTTTCAGAAGCGGGCCGGGATCCTTTTCTCTGGTCCCAGAAGCCGGACCATAAAAACAAGGTGTCCCTTATCGCCGCTTATGAAAAAACCCTTTCGGCCAGGCCCATCATGAAGATCATCATCCCCACTTATCTGGAATCGGCCGATGACGCCCACCCGGTTCCCAGTTATCGTTATGCCGGTTATTTATATCTCCTCCTCGACAAGGAATATTTTGTAACCCGGATGCTCAAGGACATCCGCTCGGGAAAAACCGGGTATGCCTGGGCCATCGATAATGAAGGAAATTTTATTTATCACCCGGTCCCGGAATTTATCGGGAAGAATGCCTTTGAGGTCAGGGGTCAGCGGGAGGCCAAGATCTCCTTTGATCAGATCAATCGAATCCAGAAGGAAAAGATGCTTCGCGGGGAGCAGGGAACCTCCTTTTATGTGTCGGGATGGCACCGGGGGGAGAGGGGAAGCATTAATAAATTAATCGCCTATACCCCGGTCCGCCTTCTGGGAACCTCTCCTCCGATTAATTGGGCGGTGGCCGTGGTCGCCCCGGCCACTGAAATCGATGAGGTGATCCATACCCCCTATCTCTGGCAGTTTATCATGCAGGGGTTCATCATCTTTGCCATCATTCTGGGAAGCCTGACGATTATCGGGTTCGGATTGCAATACACCAAGACCCTGAAAACCGAAGTGGAAAACAAAACCAAGGACCTGCAGCGCTCGGAAGAACGCTATAAAAAATTGGTGGAAGGGGCCCAGGATATTATTTTTTCGGCCGACCGGGAGGGAAAATTTTTATCGTTAAACCGCTTTGGGGCCAATTTCCTGAGTGGAAATTTATTCGACCCCAAATCCCAGGAAATTCTCCAATCCCGTCATTATGATGATCTTACTCAACAATTTATCGGAAAAGAGTTGACCGATTTTTTCACCCCCAACGGTTCATTCCATCCTCAGTTATTTGATGAAATCTGGAATACGGGAAGGCCCAAGACCCTGGAACACAGCCTCAAAATAGGCGCCAACGAGGTCTGGTTGAACACCCAGCTAATCGCCATCAAAGATGACGAAGGCCGGGTTCAGGGCCTATTGGGGATCTCCCGGGATATTACCGAGAAAAAGAAGATTGAAAAACAAATGATCAATACGGAAAAACTGGCTTCTCTGGGGCTCCTGGCCGCGGGCGTGGCCCATGAGATCAATAATCCCCTGGGGGTTATTCTGGGGTACTGCGATTATATGCTGGATAAGATCCCTAAAGACGACAAGACCCACAAGGTCCTGGAGAAAATAGAGCGGCAGGGTAATCATTGCAAAAAAGTCGTTGAAAATCTGCTCAGTTTTTCCCGGTACACGGAACACTCCGACACCATCAGCGATATCAATCTTAATCTGGAAACGGTCCTGTCTGTGGTTGAAAATAATCTGATGATAAAAAAAGTCCATTTAAAGAAGGAATTGGAAGGAAACCTGCCCCGGGTTAAGGCCGATCCGGTGCAACTGCAGCAGGTCTATCTTAATTTAATGAATAACGCCGTGGCCGCCATGCCTAAGGGGGGTATTTTGACCGTCACCTCCCGTTGGGATATCTTTAACGACAAGGTGGAAGTGATCATTGCCGATACCGGAACGGGCATCAAGAAAGAGCATCGGGAAAAAATCTATGATCCTTTCTTTACCACCAAAAAGGTCGGCGAGGGAACGGGATTGGGATTGACCGTGACCTACGGGATCATCGACCATTATCAGGGGGCGATCCACCTGGAAACCACAACCGAAGAAGAAGATCCGATAAACCATGGAACCAGCTTTACCGTAACACTTCCCGTCTATCACTCCAAGCGGGAAGCGGAAAAGAAGGGAGCGTAATATGGCCGAAAGGATTCTCATCGTTGATGATGAAATCGACATGCTGGAACTGTTGGAATTGATTATCACCGATCGGACGGAATACGAGGTGGTCACCACCAATTCCCCTCTGGAAGTGCCGGAATTGCTGAAGAAAGAAACCTATGATCTTATGATAACCGATCTAAGGATGCCGGATATCGACGGGATCGAATTGATCGAATTGGTCAAACAGGTGGACGACCAACTCCCTTTTATTATTATAACGGCTTATGGAACCATCGAATCGGCTGTTGAGGCCATGCGCAAAGGGGCCTTTGACTATATCACCAAGCCCTTCCGCCAGGAACAGATCCTTCTGACCATTGAAAAAGTCATGAAATGGCGAAGACTCCAGAAAGAAAATATTGCCTTAAAGGCCGAGTTGGAAAAGATGAAAAAGGGGGCCGATGGTTAAATTTAAAAACCTTTTCAAAAAAAAGGAACCGGAGTACAAACCGGACCGGAGGCTGGAGGAACAGGTTCGTCAGAAATACGGGGCTTTCCGGCGTCTTTTGGCCGACAACCAGGAGGTCATGGAGATCATCACCGACCTGGAAGAAAAATATCACGGCGACTTCCTATTTGACATGCAGTACCTGCGGGCCAATGTCCGGCGGCTCTCGGAAAAGGTTCACAATCTGATTTACCTCCTGAACGAAATATCCAACCTGAAATATGGTGAGCTCTATCGGACGTATGAACAAATTCACCAGGAATTGCTGGACCTCCTGGCCAAAAAAAGGAAAATACCGGTCGATGACCTGGTCCTGACTTTCGACCACATCTATCTTGATAAGGAAGATAGTGTCGGGGGGAAAATGGCCAATCTGGGAGAATTACGCAACCGTCTCGGTCTGGCCGTTCCGGAAGGGTTTGCCATCACAGCCTACGCCTATAAAGAATTTATTGAATATCATCATCTGCAGGAGGAAATATCCAGACGGTTGAATGAACTGGATGTCAACAACCTGGAGGACCTGATTATCGTCAGCCGGGACATTCAACAACTGATCCTACAAAAACCCATCCCTCCTTTTCTGGAAGAAAGGCTGATCAAAAGCTATCAAGCTTTGGCTGAAAAAACAGGACCGGAGGTCAGGGTATCGGTCCGCAGCAGCGCTCTGGGAGAGGACAGCCGGCTTTCCTTTGCCGGTCAGTACGGGACCGTCCTCAATGTCCCCTTAACCGATATTGGAGAAAAATACCGGGATATCTTAGCCAGCAAATTCACTCCCCGGGCTATTTTTTATTTTATCGGCAAAGGATTCCGGGAAGAAGATATCGCCATGGGAATAGGATGCATGGTCATGGTCGCCGCCAAAGCCGGGGGGGTGGTCTATACCCTGGATCCCGGGAGCCCTCAGCGTTCCGAAGCGGTCATCCATGCCCACTGGGGCCTGGGCAAAACCGTGGTGGATGGAACGGTTTCCCCGGATGTCTTTTATGTTTCCAAAGAAGCCCCTTTCCGGATCCGGGAATCCATCATCGCCCATAAAGAAAAAATGCTGATTGCCGATCCGGAAGGGGGCATCGAGTGGGTGGAAGTCCCTCAAACTCGAAGGGATGAACCCTGTCTTTCTGAAGAAACCATTTCCCGGTTGGGCCGGGTGGCCGGGATTATAGAGGATCACTTCGGTCACCCCCAGGATATCGAATGGGCCTTGGATGAAATGGATCAAATCGTTTTCCTCCAGACCCGGCCCCTTAAAATTTTTAGCCGAAAAGAGGCCCCTTCGGCCTCGGAACTTCCTGAGCTTTCTCAATACCCCGTTTTATTGGAAACCGGGGTCATGGGCGCCCAGGGCGTGGGGTGGGGGCCGGTTTATATCGTCTCTCAGGAAAGGGACCTGATTGACTTCCCCAACGGCGCGGTTCTGGTAGCCCGAACCCCTTCCCCCAAACTGGTGACCGTCATGTCCAAAACCAAAGGTATTATCACCGATTTGGGAAGCTCCGCCAGTCACCTGGCGGCCCTGGCCCGTGAATTCCGGGTCCCCACTATTTTGAACACCCACAAAGCCACTCAGATCCTGTCCCCCGGTCTTGAAGTTACGGTGGATGCCACCAATTGCCGGGTGTACCAGGGAAAGATCGAAAAACTAATCGATTATTTTGAAGAGGAGCAGGGCAACCCCTTTGAAGATACCCCTCTTTTTATTCTATTTGATAAAATACTGACCCGTATTGTCCCTTTGAATCTGGTGGACCCGACCG
>CAZSTT010000032.1:0-8741 GCA_964609705.1 uncultured Thermodesulfobacteriota bacterium | reverse complement strand
GGAAAAATCCTGATTGTGGATGATGAACTGGATATGCTGGAGTTGCTGGAGATGATTATCGTCGAAAGGACGCCTCACCGGGTGGTGACCACCAACAATCCTCTGGAGGTCCCTCTGCTTTTGAAGGAAGAGCCTTTTGACCTGTTGATCACCGATCTTCGCATGCCGGGTTTAAGCGGCATGGACCTGATACGGGAAGCCAAAAAGATCGATCCGGATATGCCTATTATCGTCATCACCGCTTACGGTTCTTCTCAATCGGCCGAAGAATCCATTAATGAGGGAGCCTATGATTATATAACCAAACCTTTCCGAAAAGATCACATTATCATCACTATCAATCGGGCCATGGAATGGCAGGCCCTGAAAAAAGAATTAAAGACCCTGAAGGCCCGGATGCCGGAAAAACCCGAATAATCCTATGACCCCACCCTCCTGATCAAAAAACAATCAACACCAGACGAGGACAACCATGGCCGATCGTATATTGATTGTGGACGATGAATTGGATATGCTGGTTCTGTTAAAATTGATTTTAACGGAAAAGGCGGCCTATGAAGTAGTCACCACGCCCAATCCTTTGGAAGTGGAACATCTCATCCGGGAAAAGTCCTTTCAGTTGGTGATCACCGATTTAAGCATGCCCGGGATGGACGGGATTGAATTAATCGGGGTCATTAAAAAAATAGATCCCCTGGTCCCGGTGATAGTCATTACCGCCTACGGCAGCATAGAATCGGCCATTCAATCCACCCAAAAGGGGGCCTTTGATTATATCACCAAACCTTTCCGCAAAGAGCAGATTATCCTGGCCATTGAAAAAGCCCTGGAATCCCGAAGGATTCAACTTGAAAAAATTCGTCCCCCCGATGCCGGAAAATCAGAAAACCGGATCCCCCCGGAAACTTATTCCTTACCTTATGAACAGGCGGAGGAGCAAGTCCTTGGTCAGTTCAAACGTCAATACGCCCGAAAACTTATGGAGCGTAATCCGGGGAATTTTCCCCAGGCGGCCAAAGAGGCCGGTTGGACGGAAGAAGAACTCAAGAGGTCATTGGAGGAAAAATGAATCCTCTTTAGAAAGCCCTTCCCTTTAGTCCTACCAGTTAGTCTTACCAGCCCTTTTCCTCCAGGATTTTTTTAATCTTATCCTCATTCTGTTTTTCCACGATCAGCATCTTCTTGGCTTGAGCCTTTTTGATCTTTTCCGTCAACATGTTTATATCGGCCGGTTTTTCCAGAAAATCCATGGCTCCCAGCTTCATGGCCTCGATGCCCTTCTCCACCGTAGCATGACCGGTCAGCAAAATGACCTGAAGCTCCGGTCTCTTGGCTTTTAAGATTTTCAATGCCTCCAGGCCGTCCACCCCCGGCATCATCAAATCCAGAATGATGACGTCATAGGCCTCCTTATCCACCTTCTGCAACGCATCCACACCGGTACTGGAAGTGGCTACCTCCATCCCGCGGGTGCGCATACGCTCTGAAAGGGTATCCAAAAAATCAACCTCGTCGTCAACCAGCAACACTTTTTCGGACATGGTCCGTCTCCTTTCCGGCCATTCGCCAAAGGGGTATTTCCCGATAGCCAGGTGGCCGCAGCTAAATATTTTTTTGAAGAAACAATCTCATTTCTCCGGTTTGTGGTTCCACACGTAATTCGGCCTTCAAAACGGCCAGAAGGGCCACCTCCCTTCCGGAAGGAAAAGACCCTCCCGAATCATCGGTAAAAGGGAATTGGCCGACCAGTCGGATACGAACCTCCTCGCCGGCCGTTTCGGGAATAATCTGAATCGTTTTATGCCCGGTATTCAACAAAAATTCCAAACAGGACCAGATTAAATTTTCAAACAAAAAGGGGTTGGTGACCACCATGACCGCGAGAGACGGTTGGATCAGTTCCACCCGGGCCTCCCTCATGGAGGCTAGACGCTGGGCAATGGAAGTGATCAATTCCAGGGTTTCTCCCAAATCGATCATTTTTAAAGGATTGTCGGAGCTGTGGGCGAATCGATTCATCCGCTTGACCAGTCCATCCGCCCGCTGAATCTGTTTCAGGATGTCCCCGGCCAGAGATTTCAGCCGTTCCGAATCGATAGGTCGGCCCTGTCCGGCCAACATCGTAAAATCTTCCAACAGCCCGGCTTTCTCATTGATAATGGCCAGGGCGTTTTTGATTTCATGGGAGATGGAAGCCGACATTTTTCCAAAAAAATGGAATCCTTCCTCTGCAATCATTTCCCATTGGGCAGTCATAGTCTTTTCCTTTGCCTGTTACTTGTTACTTGTTGCTGGTTGCCGGTTTTAACAAGAAACGAGTAACTAGCAACCTGTAACGGAGAAACTCAGGTATTGGTAATCTCTTTCAGCTTTTCAATCAAAAGGTTCAGATCAACCGGTTTGATCAGATAATAGGCCTCTCCAGCTTCTGATGAACCGACTCTAAAGTCCTCCTCGGAACCATGGCCGGTTAGAAAAATAAATTTCAAGCCGGTATCCTTCTCCTCCAAAAGTTTTTTCAGGGCCAAGCCGCTGATCCGGGGGATCTTAACATCCAGGACAGCGACATCGTAGCTCTGCCTTTCAACTCTGGCTAAAGCTTCCTCAGCCGATGTGACCCAGTCCGCTTCGATACCCCGGAAAGACAACCGCTCTGCCAGGGTGGAAACCAGTTCGGCTTCATCATCAACTAATAGTATGCGCATCGATCTCCCTGTTCCTTTTTTCATACTTTAACGGTAGGGTAATAGTAAAGCTGGTCCCCTGGCCCAAGGTGCTTTCCACCTGAATGGTCCCCCCCAGTTCCTGGACCAGTCCATAAGTGATGGAAAGGCCTAACCCGGTTCCCCCTTTGCCGGCCTTGGTGGTAAAAAATGGTTCAAATACTCTCTTCAGGTCTTCATCGGGAATGCCCCGGCCGTTATCGGCGAAAGAGATGGAAACCGCCTCCTCGTTCACTCTCTTCAGGGTAATGACCAGACGGCCCCCATCTTCAACGGCTGCCAAGGCATTATTGGTGATATTGAGAAAGATCTGTTGGAGTTTTCCCCGATCACTCTCAAAGGCCGGGATTTCATCCTCAACCTCCACCAACACTTCAATGCTCCGGTACTCCGCCTCCTTGCCCACAAACCCGAGCACTTCCCGAACCACCTCTTCCAAATGGATGGTCTGGATACTGACCTCCATATGCCGGGCGAAACGGAGCAATCGCCGGGTGATGGTGGCACAGCGCTCCACCGAACTGATAATGGAATCCACCAGGCCCATCAACCGAGGCTCCGGTTGATGTTCGGGTTTAAACGAAAAAATATCTTTTATCAGTCCCGCTTTTTCATTGATGATGGCCAGGGGGTTGTTGATTTCATGGGCCACCCCGGCCGCCAGCCGGCCGATGGAAGCCAGCTTATTGGCGTACTCCACATTGTGGAGCATGGCCACCCGGCGCTGGTCGGCCAGGTAGACCTGTTCCACCAGATAGGTGGCCGTTCCCAGGATGACCAGCAGGATAACCGTCACACTGATAAACAAAAACCCGAGGAGTTCCAGCCGCGTCCACTGCCATTCCTTCATCAGCTTATTTTTATTTTTTATCATCAGCAGGATAAAAGGGGAATCCTGAATATACGCATATCCGATAATCAGGGGATCTCCCTCCCTTACGGTTACATCGAAAACCTCGGTATTGGGGGAATACTTAGGGATCATTGGCAAAGGAATATACCGGAGAACCGCCCCATAGGTCCTGGACGGGGTTTGCAAGGCCCCTTTGCGGTTGATCAAAAAGGCGTCTCCCGTATCACCGGACTCTGCCCCGGCTATCATGTGATTAAAACGCTCCGTATCCAGGGTGGCCCGAAGGATGTAATAGGAACCGTCCGCATTGGTATGCTTTACGGCAATGACCAGATGGGGGACATTACGGAATCCCAGGTATACGTCGCTGATATAGCCCCCTTTCCGGACGACTTGTTGGAACCATTCCTGATCTCCGTAATTCTTGCCCTTTAAGGCGTAAGGCCCGACATAGGTCCTTTGGACCCCATCAGCCTCAATAATCCCGATATCCACGAAACCCCCAAAGCTGGTTTTTAAATTTTCCAGGATAAGCCCCAGCCGGCCGGGACGATCCAACTCCTCCCAGGGGTGAAGCCGGCTTATGAACTCGATGGCCGACTGGCGTTCCTCCAGGAAAAACTTTACCGACCGGCGGATATTGGAAACCAGCCGAACCGTTCTCTGCCGGATTTCCGATTCAAAACCCATCTGGGTCGCCCGGTAGTTGACCACGGTAATAAAGATCAGGGGCAGCAGGGAAACGGCTGCTGTTATCAAAACTGCCAGGAACCAAACCCGCCGAAAATTAAACAGAGACTTATGCGGACCGGCGGCCACATCATAATGTCCCCAAAATTTTGGCTTACCCCATATGCCCATAATCAATGCTTTTCTTTTAAACAGTCCGGCCACGCCAGTGGCATGATACCTCGAAGCATAATAATGTCGAATATCGAATGATGAATGTCTAAGGGATAAAGTCCTATTCCTTCTTGATTCGAAATTCGGTGTTCGAAATTCGGTATTTTTGTTTTCCTATCATACGGATCCTTTTTTCTTCCGTATCTTTTCATTAGCCTCTTTCAACCGGCTGCTCAGGAGATCGATATCCACCGGTTTCTGCAGATAGGCAAAGGCCCCCAGCTTCATGCAGATTTCGCGATCGGCTTCGGAACCGTGTCCGGTCAGGATAATAACCTCCACATCGGGATTGGTCTGCTTGACCCGCCGCAAGACCTCGATGCCGTCGATACCCGGCATCTTCAGGTCCAAAATCATGACCTCCGGCTCGTCTTCCCTGATCAGGGACAGAGCCGATTCCCCGTCATAGGCCACGGCCGATCCCATCTCCCTCAGCAACAGTCTTTCCGACAGCGTCTGAACAAATTCCCTCTCGTCATCCACCAATAATACCTTGGAAGGGGCCTCGAAATTATACTTCCGGTAAATATCGGTTTGATGGAACCCCTGACCGATCCGGATTTCTATATTATCTTGGACACCGGGGATGCGGCTGGCTATGCTTCGCAGCTCCTCTTCCAGCCGGCTCAACATCAGGACATTTTTATTGATGGTCAGCATAATGAGGCCTTGACGGGCCGTCACCCCGACATTATGCCCCTCTCCGGCCAGGGCCACCCCCACCTGGGCGGCCAGCAGGAAATCCCGAGCCGCCTGACGGGATTCAGCGGAGGGTTTGACAATATCCCGGTTGAGGTTTTTTTCCACCAACAAGACAATCTCTTCCGGACCCAGTTTGTCCGTGGGTATCATAATATCATATAAGGAAGAGTCCCAAGGGTCCTTTTTCTGAAATATGGTATCGATCCAGACACTGCGGTCTTCGTCTTCCTGCCTGATGATTTTCAGGGCTTCGCTCTCGGCCAACCCCTGCTCTTTTTTGGCCTGGGCCAGCCTGAATTTCAGGTCGGCGATCAGGCACAAGTGGAGACAATGGCCGACCTCCCGGGGAATCAATGGGGCGGAATACCCGTGGAAAAGAAAATCGTCTTCAGCGCTGACCAGTTCCGCCATGGCCAGCCTTAGATAGGCCATGGCCTTTTCCTTTTCATGGGTGAAGGGATTGAAGACCGACGTCTTTCCGGAAAAGGCCCGGGCAATTTTACTGGCGTCTGTTCCGGAATGTTTCGCGGCCTTGGCTATGATGTTGGCATCCGTCATCAACTGGTAGCCTGTGCGGCTCAACAGCGCTGCAATAATCGAATCCTGATTGCAGAAAATTCCGTTATAAACCGTAATAATGGACATAAGTGCTCCCCCCTAAGTCGTTAGATAACAGGCGGTCAACAAGGGACAGTTTTCTTCCAGCCCGTCCTTATGGGTCGAATAATGAACAGCTGAAATAGCCCGTTCCATGGTGGGAAAGATATGATCTTCCCCTATTTTTTCCGGAAAATGGGTCCGCTTCAACACCTGCATCACCGCCTCATTAACCCCGCTCAGGGAGATATCGATCCCGGCGCTGCGGACCCGGTCCACCAAGAGGGACAGGGCCTCTTCACCGGTGGCGTCGATGTCGTTGATCCCGTTGGAAACGATGACGATATGTTTTAACTTTGGCCTGGTTCGCATCAACTCCATGATTTTGTCTTCCAGGTAGCTGGCGTTGGCGAAAAAGAGCGGCCCTTCAAAACGGACCAGGGAGACAAATTTGCATTCCCGGAGACCGTGGGTGCTGGCGTCACGCAGGGCCTCATCAACATGTCGGGACAGGGAGGCGAGTTTGGGCCGCATGCTCTTATAGATAAAAACCATCAGGGATAACCCCACTCCGACCATGATCCCTTTATCCAGGTGGGGAGCAAAGGCCAGGGTGGCTATAAATGAAATTAAGGAGATCACCCCGTCATACCACTGGGCCCGATAGGCGTGGATAAAACCGGAAACGTTTAACAACCCGATCACCGCCATCATGATCACCGCCGCCAGAACCGATTGAGGTAAATAAAAGAGTAAGGGGGTAAAAAAGAAGAGGGTGATGACCACGGTCAGGCTGGTGAACACGCTGGACAACCCGGTAACAGCCCCGGCCTGCAGATTGACCGCTGAACGGGAAAAGGAACCGGATGCAGGGTAACTTTTACCTATGGCCCCTAAAATATTGGCCAATCCCTGGCCGATAAGTTCCTGATTGGGATCCAGCCGCTGGCCGGTCTTCCCGGCCATAGCCTTGGCAATAGAGATCGCTTCCATGAAACCCAAAAGGGAGATGATGGCCGCATAGGAAAAAAGGGTCCCCATGACCTTGAAATCGATATACGGCAGCGAAAAAGAAGGCAGCCCGCTGGGCACCTCTCCGACCACGGCCCCGCCTCCCTGGATGATGATTTTATTTTCCTTTAGAGGCGTATTGCCGACCCGGATCCGCCAGGCCCTCCCGTCGGGCAAGGCCCCTGCCGGGATTTCGTTTTTCAGGTAAAATTTCAGAGATCCGTCCGACTGCTTGACTCCGCTAAAAAGCAATCCCCGAATCTCGTTACGGAATCCCGCGGACTCCTCTTTCAGCCTTTCCAGAGTAAAGGTCATTACGCTGGCGGCGTGCTCGGTATCCAGCACCCCCCGGAGATCATGACCGCTTTTGGCTTCATCCAGGGCCTTGGTAATTTCCATTCGCTGCCGGGCCAGAGAGGGCATTCTCTCCACCGTTTGATTGAAACGGGTGATCAAGGCCCTGCCCCGCTCCGACTCAATTTGGGAAATTGAAACCTGGTCATCATGCTGGAACCCGAATCCCCAGGAAATGAGGGTCGTAATCACCACGGCCACCAATACATTGGGAATCCTGGGCGATACTTTTTTCAACCCGAACATGATGGCAAAGGCCGCCCCGCCCATGATCAGGGTGGGCCAATGGGTATAATGAAAGGCGGCCTGGACGACCCGGATAATGGTTTCGTAGTGATGCTCAGCCGTGTCCACCGAGGCCCCGAACATTTTGTCCAACTGGGAGGTGGCGATTATTATGGCCGCGGCGTTGGTGAAACCGTTCACCACCGGGTGGGAGAGGAAATTGACCACCAGACCCAGCCGCAGGATACCAAGCAGGAGTTGGAAGACACCGACCATCAGGGACAAGAGGATGGCATAGGCGATATAGCCTTCGCTTCCGGCCGTTGCCAGCGGGGCCAGGGAGGCGGCGGTCATCAGGGAAACCACCGCTACTGGACCGGTGGCCAATTGCCGGCTGGATCCGAACAGGGCGGCCACCATGGGAGGCAGAAAGGCGGCATATAATCCGTAATAGGTCGGGAGGCCGGCCAACTGGGCATAGGCCATGGACTGAGGGATCAGGACCAGGGCCACAGTCAGGCCGGCAAGGGCATCAGACCGCAAAGCAACGCCACTATAGTTTTTAAACCACTCCAGGAAAGGAAATATTTTTTTGAGCATCGGTCATTCCTCGGGTTATTGAAGTTGATTGCTGCCGACCTCAACCAACTTTCGAGCGGCGGATGGGGCGGCCCCCGCTTCAGAGGTTCCGGTATTCGCCAACATCCTGCGGCAGGCTGAAATCAATTCATTGTATAGCCCTCCCGGATCATAAAGGTTAAAGGTTTTAAAACGGACCAGCCCGTCCACCAGGGAAAAAAGGATCAGGGCCATCTTTCTGGAAGAAACCTCCCCGATAGACCCATCCTGTTGACCCAGCCGAATGGCTTTCTCGAAGATATCAACCACACAGTTATAGATGGCCTCCAGGAGTTCACGGCAGACCGGGTTGACCGCCGCCAGTTCATAAGGATACCGGTGATGGAGGAGATGGAAACGGTCTTCTTTCATACCGGCCAGATAAAGGTAATAGGAGATGGTCCCCTCCACCATATCCAAGCCTGAAGAGAATTTTTTTTCTTTAAAGTATTGATCAAAGCCGGCGACAATATCATCCTTAAGATCTTCCAGAATAGCCAGAAAAAGCCCCTCTTTACTCTTGTAGTGATAAAAAATGGTCCCTTCGGCTACACCGGATATCTTTGATATTTCAGAAATAGAGGTCTCGTTAAACCCTTTATCCGAAAAAAGCCTACTGGAGGCCTGCAATATAACTTCTTTCCTGGTCAATTAATCCTCCATAAACAAACTGAGCACTCAGTCAGTTTTAAATTAATAAATAAACACCCCAATGTCAAGAAAAAAATAATAAAATTTTTATTATTTAAAAAACA
>CAZSTT010000031.1:8532-24308 GCA_964609705.1 uncultured Thermodesulfobacteriota bacterium | reverse complement strand
CCGGATACCACCGCCACCAGTACTTTGATCCTGGCCGGAACGCAAACCCTCGAATTTGACACGGACGGTTCCCTGATCGATGACGGCAGCAGCGGCGGCGGCATCGATTTTGATTTTGGTACCAATGTGGTAACTCCCCAGACCATCTCCTTTGACTTCGGCACTGGAACCGGGGGGGCCGAAGACCCTATCGGGACCGGGCTTGACGGGACTACCCAGTTTTCCTCGGCCTTTAGTGTTTCCAGTTTCAGCCAGGATGGTTACGGGGCGGGTGTATTTAAAAGCATCAGCTTTAACGAAGGCGGGATCATTTCGGCGGTTTTTACCAACGGGCAGTCGAAAACCATCGGTCAGATGGCCCTGGCCCGGTTTCTGGATCCGGGAGGTTTAAACAAATTGGGTTTAAACATGTTTTCCGAGACCTATGATTCCGGTCAGCCGGTAATCGCCGCCCCGGAAACCTCGGGGCTGGGCCGGTTGTTGTCCAACAGCCTGGAATTGAGTAACGTGGACCTGTCCACGGAGTTTGTCAAACTTATCTCCGCCCAGAGGGCCTTTCAGGCCAATTCCCGGATCATCACCACCACGGACGAGATGATGTCGGAATTGGTCAATCTCAAACGATAAAAACAACCAGTTAGCCAAATAAAGAACCAGTTAGTCAGATTTTAAAAAGGGGAAAGGGGCTTCGGCGCCTTTCCCCTTTTTTATTGGCCGCCTGACTGAATCTCAAGAGATCATCCCGATCTATCCCTGTAGGGGGAACCCCCAGTTCCCGCCGCTTACAGCCGGTATTACTTTTATCCTATTCCCCGTGCAATAATTCGTGTCATTTCTTTGACATCTAAATGGTTGGCGAGTATTCCATTTTACAATAAAACCAATATTTACAATATGTTTAAATTAGGCATGATTATTGAAAGATAAAAAGAAAGCCATTTAAATAAGGCCAATAGTTTCAACCATACTTGTAATTTTTCTTTAGTAGAAGGGTGAACCAATGGATGCGATAAAAGAAGATATCATGATTGAAGGGACGGAAGAGGAGCCTTCTGAAGAAAAGACAGCCCCGTCCAAAAGGCTGGGGAAAAAGATGATCATTATTCTGGGGGGCTTGATGCTGGTTCTTTGTGCCGGAGGATATTTGGGGTATACCTTTCTTTTTCAGGATAAAGGCAAAGCCGGAAAAGTTCAGGATCAAAAGGCCAAGGGGAAAATGGTTCTCTTTTCAATGGATCCTTTCCTGCTGAATCTTTCCGATCCGGGAAGACATTTAAAAGTGGCCGTTCAATTTGAACTGCTGCGGGAAGAGGACGAATTAAAAGTCAAAGAAAGGGCTCCCAAATTACGGGATACCTTGATTCTGTTGTTAAGCAGCAAGTCAACAGACTCGGTTGCTTCTGCGGAAGGCAAATTTCAATTAAAAGATGAGATGCTGCTCAGAGCCAATCAGGCCATGGACCGGGAGGTTTTTAAAAATGTCTACTTTACGGATTTTGTGATGCAATGAACAACCTACTTTCAAAGGATGAAGTGGAAACCCTGTTGAAGGGCATGGATTCAGGGGAGATAGAAACAGAAATAAAGAAAGGGCCTCCCGAGGTCCAGGCTTTTGACTTCTCCAGCCACGAGCGGGTCATTCGAGGCCGGATGCCGGGACTGGAAATGGCCTGCGAACGTTTCAGTCGAATTTTTCGAAATTCCCTCTCCGGGATCCTTATGAAATTTGTTAATATTAGCATACGTCATGAATTGATTAAATTCGGGGAGTTTATGAAGACCCTGCCCCATCCCTCGAGCATCAATATCTTTAAGATGGAACCTCTCAAAGGATTGGCCTTGATGGTGATTGAAGCCCCCATGGTCTTTGCCCTGGTCGATCAAATTTTCGGGGGAGGGACTAAGCCCTGGGTACAAAATGATGGTCGGTATTTCACTCCCATTGAGCAAAAAATTATCAAAAAGATTGTGGAAACCGCCTTAAAGGATCTGGCCCAGGCCTGGCAGGGAATTATGTCCATGGAACCGGAATACTTCAGTTCGGAAATGAATCCGCAGTTCGTTACTATTGACGTCACCCATTCGGAATCGGTGATCCGGATCGAAGTCAAAATTGAAATTGAAGATTTTTCCGGTAATATCTATTTCTGCATTCCTTACTCCCTGATTGAACCCGTCAAGGACAAGTTATTCTCTGGAATCCGCAGTCAAACCCAGGATCTTGATCAACGTTGGATCTCCAGGTTAAAGGATATTTTGAAGGAATCCTTGGTCGATCTTCAGGTGGACCTGGGATATGCGGAATTGTCTCTCCGGGATCTGGGTCAAATCGAAAAGGGCAATGTGATTCCCCTGGAGACCTCGATATTCGACGAATTAATCATTCGGGTGGAAGGGGTCCCCAAAATGAAAGGAATCGCCGGGGCTCACCGAGGAAATCAAGGCGTTAAGATAACAAAATTCATAGAAAATAATTAAGGAGTTGGCATGGAACAAAAAGCGGAAGCCACGGAACAGGAAATCAATTTTGAGGAACTTCAGGAAAATATATCCCCCAGTCCTCCTCGTGACTTGGAGTTTCTCCTGGATATCCCCTTATTGGTTTCTGTGGAACTGGGCCGGACTAAAATGATGATCAACGATTTGTTGCAGTTGGGCCAGGGTTCGGTGGTTGAACTGGAAAAACTGGCCGGTGAACCGATGGAGATTTTTGTCAACAGCCGGCTGATTGCCCGGGGAGAGGTTGTCGTAGTCAATGAAAAGTTCGGGGTCCGGCTTACTGATATCGTCAGTCCTTCGGAAAGGGTCAGGCAGCTAAAATGATGGATGGCTCTTTAACCTTTGCGACAGCCTTAGTAGGATTGGTTCTAGCGATGGCGGTCCTCGGGATCTTGTTCCGTCGGAAACAGAAGCAATCCCATATTTTCCGCATGGTGGCCTATCAATCGCTGGGCTCCAAAAAAGGGGTAGCCGCCCTTCAGGTGGGTAACGAGATTCTTTTAATCGGCATCATGCCCAGCGGGTTGCGGGTTTTAAAAACCATGGAAGCCAAAGAGGTGAACGAAACCCGGGAAACGCCTTATTCCGACCGCATGGAAAAACTCAGGAAGCTCAAAGAGGCCATCGATGAATAATCCCCTGGATATCAGTAAGGGTCTTGATTTGAATAACCCGGTCTTGTCCATTTTTGTGATCATCAGTCTGTTGTCCCTCCTCCCGGCTGTTTTGGTCATGCTGACCTCTTTTACCCGGATCGTGGTGGTCCTGGCCTTATTACGACAAGGATTGGGAAGCCCCCAAATTCCGCCCAATCCGGTCCTGATCGGGCTTTCTCTATTTCTAACTTTATTCATCATGTCTCCGACCCTCAATGCTATCAATGCCGAAGCCATTCAGCCCTTTTCAGAAAAAAAAATCACCTTGACCGAAGCCTTCCACCGGGCCGAGCCCTCCATTAAGAAATTCATGCTCAAGCAGACCCGGCAAAAGGATATCGCCCTTTTTGTGAAGCTGGCCAAGGAAAAGGTTCCCACGGAACCGGGTGATATTCCCTTGAAGATAATGATCCCGGCCTTTGCCATCAGTGAATTGAAGACCTCTTTTGAAATCGGGTTCATAATTTTTCTTCCCTTTCTGGTCATTGATATGGTAGTCGCCAGCATCCTTTTATCCATGGGGATGATGATGCTTCCCCCGGTTATGATTTCTCTGCCCTTCAAGTTACTGTTGTTTGTGTTGGTAGACGGCTGGAATTTATTGATCGGTTCCATTGTGAGGACTTTCTAATGGGTGTAGAAAACTTAAAAGAAATATTTTTGGATTTTTTTATGACGATTCTCATTACCGCGGGACCGGTTCTCCTGGTCAGTTTATTGGTGGGCCTGGTGATCAGTTTTCTGCAGGCCGTGACCCAGATCCAGGAATTTACTTTAACCTTTGTCCCTAAAATCATTGCCGTGTTTGTTTGTTTTTATTTAATGTTGCCCTGGATGGCCAGGACCCTTACTCAATATACCTCAAACCTGATTGAAAATATTCCCATGTACATTAAATGAAGACCAAAGAAGAGCGGATCACCCCTTGGGGGCTCCATCGTAAGGAATCATCGACTTGGACAGCACCGTTGTTTTAGCCAAATATTTTTCAACTTTTCTCATTATCCTGATCCGTCTCGGGATCATCCTGTTTCTGCTGCCTTTCTGGAGCGGAAAGCAATTTCCCCGGACGTTTAAGATCGGCTTCGTCCTGGCGGTGGCCTATGTGCTGGCGCCGGTGATTCCCCTGGAAATTCAGAATCGGGAGATCCCGATGATCATCATTCAGGAACTTCTTTTGGGAGCCACCCTGGGCCTTGCCGTAAGGGTCGTTTTTATGGCCGTTGAATTTGCCGGCACCTTAATCAGCGATGCCA
The DNA here is from genome assembly GCA_964609705.1 of uncultured Thermodesulfobacteriota bacterium. Lineage (GTDB taxonomy): Bacteria > Desulfobacterota > RBG-13-43-22 > RBG-13-43-22 > RBG-13-43-22 > RBG-13-43-22. Next base: position 19,897 of record CAZSTT010000031.1, on the reverse strand, counting down.
TGGGTATTTCTATTGCCGCCGTCTTCAATCCAGAAATGGGGCGGTCCACTGAAATATCAACGATATTGGGGCTGTTGGCCATGTTGCTTTTTTTAGCCCTGGATCTTCATCACGATTTGGTAGCCATGATTGTAAAAAGTTACGAGGTGTTGCCGGTGGGACGGCTGCGAACGGATCATTTGCTGATTAAAGGAATTTCGTTCGGCGGGCAGGTTTTTGTTTTGGCCATTAAAATCGCCGCCCCCATCCTGATCGGGATGATCATTGTCAATGTTCTCATGGGGTTTATTTACAAGGCCGCCCCCCAGGTCAATATATTTTTTGTAAGCATACCGGTTTATGTGTTCATCGGAGTTCTGATTTTATTTTTGTCGACCCCCTTGTTGGTCAATTTTCTGGGGGGCCAATTTTCCGGCTTGAAAGAAGAAATCAACCGGATTCTAGTCCTGGCGAAAGGGTGATCCATTAGCAATGGCCGAGAATCAGGATAAAACCGAAAAAGCAACTCCGCGAAGACGGCAAAAAGCCCGGGAAAAAGGGCAGGTTTCCAGATCCCGCGACCTGGTTTCCATTGCCAATATCGGCGGGATTCTTCTGGTGTTCTATTTCGGGATAAAGCCCTTTTGGGAAAGAATGAGTCGAACCACAGCCTCCTTGTTGAGCCTGCAGTATGGTCTGGATCCTTTTGCGGTATTTCGATTAGTCACAGTGGAAACGATCTTGGTCCTCCTTCCTTTTTTCCTGGTGATCCTGGCCGCTTCTATCGGATTTAATGTCCTTCAGGGAGGCCTGGTCTTTAAGCCGGTCCAGTTTGAAATCAAAAAAGTGAACCCTTTGGCCGGATTTAAAAACATCTATTCCCTCAATGGGGTGACCGAGGCTTTCAAGAGCCTGATCAAATTTGCCGTGGGGGTCTTTTTAATTTATCACTTCATCAAGAAAACCTTGGAGATTTTTCCCTCTTTAATGACCCTGGGAATGATGGAACTGGTTAAAGTCGCCGGCGGGTTGATCCTGAGGGCTTTTATTTATGGTTTCTTTTTTTACCTCGCACTGGCCATTATTGATTATTTTATGCAAAAAAAGAAATTTGAACGTTCTTTAAAAATGAGTAAGCAGGAGATCAAGGAGGAGAATAAAGAAATAGAAGGTAATCCCTTGATTAAATCCCGTATTCGAAGTCTCCAAAGAGAAATGGCCAGGCGGCGCATGATGGATGAGGTTCCCAAAGCTACCGTGATTATTACCAACCCCCAACATCTGGCCGTAGCGCTTCGTTATCAGGAAAAGGAACTGGCGGCTCCGAAAGTCATCGCTAAGGGGGCGGAATTAATCGCCCAAAAAATAAAGGAAGTGGCCCGCCACCATGGGATTCCCATCGTCGAAGATAAACCTCTGGCCCGCTTATTATTTACTTTGGAATTGAATGCCTTTATTCCACCAGACTTATATAAGGCCGTTGCCAAGATCATCGCGCATCTTTATACCATGAGGAATAGAAGGGCTCTATGAACTTTTTAAACCGGATGAAAAATAAAGAAGGGGTGATGGTGGCCCTGGGCCTGGTAGGCATTTTAGGACTGATGCTCCTGCCGCTCCCGCCGGTCTTGCTGGATCTGTTACTTTCCCTCTCCATCGCCCTGTCGGTGGTCATTGTCATCACGTCGGTCTTTGTTAATAAACCGCTTGATTTTTCTGTTTTTCCATCTCTTTTATTGATGACCACCTTATTCCGGTTGGCCTTGAATATTGCTTCCACCAAACTCATCCTCTTGCGGGGCAGTGAGGGGACGGATGCCGCCGGGCATGTTATTAAATCCTTCGGTGATTTTATTGTCAGTGGAAATTATCTGGTGGGGTTAATCCTTTTCATCATTATCGTCGTGGTTAATTTTGTGGTTATTACCAAAGGGGCTGGAAGAATTGCGGAAGTAGCCGCCCGGTTTACTCTGGATGCCATGCCCGGGAAACAGATGGCCATCGATGCCGACTTGAATTCCGGTCTGCTGGATGAAACCGAAGCCCGCAGACGGAGATCCATTATCGCCCAGGAAGCGGATTTCTACGGGGCCATGGATGGAGCCAGTAAATTCGTGCGTGGAGATGCCATAGCCGGATTGGTGATCACCGGGATTAATGTTTTAGGGGGGTTTATTATCGGGGTACTGCAGCAGGGTCTTCCCCTGGACGAGGCGGCCAAGACTTATACCTTACTGACGGTGGGCGACGGTCTGGTTTCACAAATCCCCGCCCTTCTTATTTCTTTTGCCGCCGGTATCGTCGTCAGTCGGGCCGGGATGGAATCCGATCTGGGAAAAGACCTGACCCAGCAACTATTGATCAACCCCAAAGCCCTGGCCACCACTTCGGGATTATTATTCATTTTCGGTTTAATCCCCGGCCTTCCCCATCTCCCCTTCCTGATCATTTCGGTCCTCACCGGCGGGGTGGCCTATCTTCTAAATAAACAGAACCAACCGGGGGCTATGGAGGAAAAAGAGGAGGTCGTTAAAGAAGAACCTCATCTTGAATCCTTCCTGGAAATGGATCCGCTGACACTCGAAATCGGCTACGGACTGATTACCCTGGTGGAAGGACAAGGGGAACTTTTGAACAAAATAAAAGGCATGCGAAGGCAATTGGCTATCGATCAAGGATTTGTCGTCCCCCCGATCCATATCAAGGACAACCTTCAACTTCGTCCGCATGAATACTTTTTTCTTATAAAGGGAATTGAACTGGCTAGGGGGGAAATCATGAGCGATCATTGGCTGGCGGTCGGTACCGGGGATATAGAAAAAATAAACGGCATACCGACCAAAGAGCCGGCTTTTGGATTGCCCGCTTTATGGATAGAGGCCAAAGAAATTGAAAAGGCTCAAATGGCCGGCTACATGGTGGTCGATCTGGCCACCGTTATTGCCACCCATATCACCGAACTTCTCAAAAAACATAGTTGGGAGCTGCTGACCCGAACTGAAGTTCAAACCATGCTGGATCGAGTAGCTAAAAGTTTTCCCAAGATCGTTGATGAATTGATCCCAACGCATATGACCTTGGGCGGCGTGCAAAGGGTACTGCAAAATCTGCTCAGGGAGCAGGTCTCCATCAAGGACCTGGTCGGTATTTTGGAGACCTTGCTGGACTTTTCCCCTTCAGTTAAAGATGTGGATCTGTTGACCGAACATGTCCGGCAAAGTCTTTCCAGATATTTGACCAAACAGTATGAGGGTCCGGACGGCAGCATTCCCATATTAGTTCTGGATCCAAGGTTCGAAAAGCCGATTTATGACAGTATTGAAAACGGGGGGAGTATCAGTCCTGACTTGATCAGCAAGCTGTTGAGGGCGGTGGAGAAAATTCTGGGTAAAGAGGCAAAATCGGATACCCAGCCCGTTTTGGTGTGCTCGGCAAACTTGCGGAGGTTTTTGCGCAGATTTGCCGATAAGTTTTTGCCTTCGATCGCCGTATTATCCAATGCCGAGATTGCTTCGACGGCCAAATTATATACCATAGGGATGGTCCGCTATGAAGATTAAAAAGTTTGAGGCCGGAAGCTTCCGGGAAGCCCTGGCCTGGGTGAAAAAGGAATTAGGCCAGGAGGCGGTTATTTTATCTTCCGAGGAAATCGGGGGATTAAACCCCAAGGTGGAAGTGGTGGCCGCGATTGATCAAGATTTGGATCAGGAGGAAACTCTCCAATCCTATTCGCTAGATAAAGAAAGGGAACCCGAATGGGGGGGAAGGTCATCCCGACTCGACAAAGTATCGCTGTCTTCTTATTCCCCGGTGACCCGAACCAAGGCACCCCCCGATTACCACGAACAAGTCCTGAAGGAACTCCAAACCCTAAGGGAAAATTTGGAAGCCTTGAGGAACAAGGGATACGAGGTTTCTTTGCCCGAAAGCAAAAAAAATATATACCGCTATCTGCGGAGCCGGTTTATCCGGGAAGATCTGGCCCTGAATTTGACTGAAAAAGCCGACTGCCTAACCGACCTTTCCGGAATAATCCGTGATGATCTCCAAACCGGATGGGATTGGTCGGAGAAAAAGGTGGTTATTTTAATCGGTTCGACGGGAGTGGGGAAGACGACCACCGCGGCCAAATTATGCGGTCAGTTCATTAAACAGAAAAAGAAAGTCGGCTTGATCAGCCTCGATACTTTCCGGATCGGAGCCATTGAACAGATTCGTATCTATTCCAGAATCCTGGGGGTTCCTTTGTCTGTTGCCTCCTCCCCGGAGGAAGTTCGGGAGGGGATCCATAAATTAAAGGATCGGGATCTCATTATGATCGATACTACGGGAAGGAATCCCAAGGATCAATCCTACTTCCATGAACTCAAAGCGGTCTATGCCCTGGGGATCCCCATGGAAACGCACCTTTTAATCAGCGGAAGCAGCAGTGAACATTTTATGACCGAATCCCTTACTCATTATCGCAGTCTACCGGTCGACCGGATCGCTTTCACCAAAATGGATGAGGCTGGCGGCTTTGGGCCGGTTTATAATTTTTCGATGCAGGCCGGAAAACCCGTCGCTTATTTGACCACCGGCCAAAAGGTGCCCGCCGATATCGAATTTTATTCCAACGCTCAATTGGCGGATTTAATATTAAACCCTGATGATGTGGGCCGAATTGCGGAAATCAATCCCATCCATTAAACCATAAGGAACCCTATGAAAAATATTCGTACTATCGCCATCACCAGCGGAAAGGGGGGGGTGGGAAAAACCAACCTGGCCGCCAACCTGGCCGTTGCCTTACAGCAATTAGGCGAAAAGGTTTTAATCTTTGATGCCGATCTGGGATTAAGCAATGTGGATGTTCTTCTGGGGCTGGTGACGCCCTTTAATATTCAGCATGTTCTCAACGGCAAAAAGAAACTCCAGGACGTGATTGTTGAGGGGCCTCAAGGAATTAAGATTTTGCCGGCCAGTACCGGGATTCAGGAAATCACCCAACTGGATGAATTCCAGCGTCTTAAACTGTTGGAGGAATTCGAAACGTTTCAGGGAGAGATTGATACCCTGATCATCGACACCGGGGCCGGTATTTCATACAATGTCGCTTTTTTTTGCATTTCAGCTCAAACCATCATTGTGGTGGTTTCACCGGAACCCACGGCGCTTACCGATGGGTATGCTTTGATCAAAGTCCTGTTTACCAAGTATCAGGAGAAAAATTTTAAAGTCCTGGTCAATTCCGTTCAAGATGCCTCAGAAGGTTTAAAAGTTTTTAAACGGCTGGCCGTGGCGACGGAAAAATATTTACACGTCTCTTTGGATTATCTGGGTTTTATTTCCAAGGATGATTCCATCCCCAAGGCGGTGAGGGCCCAAAAGTCGTTTTTGGATATCTATCCTGACTCGGTGGCCTCCCAAAATATCCTGTCCCTGGCCGCTAAACTGAAGGAAGACGCCACCAGTCCCCTTAAAGGGAGTTTGCAGTTGTTTTTTGGAAATATGATCGGGGAAGCGAACCATGTACGGTTATAATATCAAAATGTCTTCTCAGGCTAAAGAGGATATTATTAAAGAATTTTTACCGGTCGTCAAGTATACGGCCTATCGATTGTCCTGGAGACTACCCCCTCAAATCTCGGTGGAGGATCTTATCAGTGTCGGATTAAATGGCCTGTTTGAAGCCATGGAACGATTCGAGCAAGGTAAGGTCAAATTGAAAACGTATGCCCAGTACCGGATTAAGGGGGCCATGCTGGATGAGTTGCGTTCACTGGATTGGATTCCCCGTTCCCGAAAGAAAAAGATAACGGCACTGAAAGATGCCCACAGTAAATTGGAGAAAGAATTAAAAAGGGACCCTGAGGATGAGGAGGTGGCGGAGGCCCTGCAAATCACCCTGGATCAATATTATCAACTTCGGAATGAATCCAACGGGGGCGTTACTTTGAAATTTGAGGATTATGATACCGTATCCGAAGGGCACCCGGTCAATTTGATGGATAATATTGAGGATCCCAACGAAAAAAACCCGCTGGATATCCTCATGGAGATGGACCAGAAAAAAGCGATAGCGCGATTGATCGATGAATTGCCGGAAAAAAATAAAATAGTGCTTTCATTATATTATTGGGAAGAATTGACCATGAAAGAAGTCGGAGCGGTCATGGGTTTGACCGAATCACGGGTCTGTCAGTTGCATAACCAGGCACTGGTGCGATTAAAAGCCAAAATCAATAAAGAATCAGATCCGGTTCCGAACCCAAGCTGATGTCCCCGGATTAAAATCCGCTTCAAAAGGGGGCGACTCTCAGGGTCGGACCAACCGAGAAAAATATCGGCCTTAATGATTTTTTTCTCCCAAGATCCAGGATGGACGGAGTGCGGACGATGGACATCAATGGAATAAAAAAAATCGATTTTACCTTAAAAGTAAAAATCATAAAACCCGACCCGTCTTTTTCCGAAAAAAGGAAGAAATCAAAATCAAGGGAAAAGGAAGAAAAAAAGAAGAATCAAATCGACATGAGGGTATAAATATGAATTCTTTGAAAAGCATCCTGGGAAAATGTATGGAAAATCCATGGAAGATTCAGAGGAATTTTAACTTGGAAGTGATGGAAATTAACGATATCGCCGAAAAGCTTTTTGTCCGCATTGAACAAAAAATAAAAGCGCTTAAAAATGCCGAGGCCAGGGCCGATGAAAAAATCGCCCTTCTGGACGGTTTGATAAACAAATTCAAGAAAATGAATGATGCCCCCGATCGGTTGAGTTCGGTGGGAGAGGGACCTCAGAATGAAGTTCAGTCCCTGTTCGAAAAGGGGTTTAAGGCAGAACAGATCGCCCGTATTCTGGATTTGCCTTCCGGGGAAGTCGAACTGATTTTAAACTTGGCTCATGAATAAGAAGAAAAAATTTCCAATCCAGGAAAAGTTTTCCGTTTTTCGAAAAGTAAGGGTCTCCAGTTCTTTTGGGAATGACTCACCAGACCCCCTGGCGGGGTCTTTGGGCGGTAATGGGGGGGGGGAAGGTTCCTTTTAGGCAGGGAAACAAGACTGGTATTAAAGTTGCATTAATAAAGAATAAAGGAATGAGATGAGTAAAGCAATTTTCATAGCTCTGTCCGGAGCGGTGTTAAAAGAAAAGCAGATGGAGATTATTTCTCAAAATCTGGCTAACAGCAACTCCTCTGCTTATAAGAAGATGAGAGTCGCCTTCAAAGACTACCTGACCAGCCAGGAAAGCGAACAGGAAGGGAAAATCATGAGTGAATTGGCCTCTGTGACTACTGATTTTACCACTGGAAGCTTTCATCAGACCGGAAATCCTCTGGATGTCGCCCTGGAAGGCAAAGGCTTTTTTGCGCTGGAGGATAATCGTTATACTCGCCGCGGGGATTTCAAAAGAAATTCGGAAGGGTATTTGACCACTCAATCGGGTATCCCGGTCCTTGGTTCAAGAGGGGCCCCTATTAACATTCCCCAGGGAAAACTGGAGATCGGGCCGGGGGGGGAAGTGGTTGTCAATCAAACCCCGGTCGATACCCTTAAGGTAGTCGATTTCAATAATAAGGATTCGCTTATCCGCTTGGGGGAAGACCTTTTCCAGACCAATGACCCCGGATCTTCAGCTAAGCCTTTGTTCAAGCAATCGCACCTTGAGGGCTCCAACGTCGAGGTCGTCAAAGAAATGACTCAGATCATCATGACCCTAAGGGAATTTCAGGCCTTCCAGAAGATTATCCAGGGATTTGATGATGCCCAAGCGAAAATGATTGAGGTAGCCAGAATTTAATACGAAAATAGAGTTTGAGGCTACTCGCTGCTCCGGCCTATTTTCATGTTTTGTGATGTCACGCCACCAAAGGCGTGGCCTACCAGTTTAATCAAAGAAAGGGAAAATGCCATGATTCGATCCTTATTTATTGCAGCCACCGGGATGGAAGCTCAGCGCCTGAATATTGATGTGATCGCCAACAATCTGGCGAATGTAAATACCGCTGGTTATAAAAGGAGCCGGGCTGATTTTCAGGAATTGATTTACCAGGAGGTAAAAGCCCCGGGGACTTCGTCAGCCGAAGGGGCCCTGATACCTTCCGGGATCGAATTGGGGTTGGGGGTTAAACCGGTGGCGGTTCAAAAAATCTTTTTACAAGGGGATTTTGTTCAAACCGGAAACAATCTCGACCTGGTGATCGAAGGAGATGGTTTTTTCCAAGTTACCAAACCTGACGGAGAAGTGGCTTATACCCGGTCCGGGGCCTTTAAAATGGACAATGAAGGCCGAATTGTGACCTCGGACGGTTATTCGTTGGAACCTTCCATCACCATTCCGGCCAATACCAAAAGCATCACCATCGGGTCCGATGGAAAGGTAACGGTCATTCAGGCCGGCAATAACAGTCCGGTGGAGGTCGGTCAGATTGAACTGGCCCGGTTTGTCAATCCCGGGGGACTGACAGCCCTTGGGAAAAGCCTTTTTTCGCCTACCGCCTCTTCCGGAGAGGCCTCCACCGGTAATCCCGGTTCTGAAGGATTGGGAACGATCAACCAGGGGTTTATTGAGATGAGCAATGTCAATATTGTTGAAGAAATGGTCAATATGATTGTCAGCCAGAGGGCCTATGAAATCAATTCCAAGGCAGTTCAGGCTTCGGATGAAATGCTTCAGATAGCCAACAACATAAAAAGGTAAGGGCTTATGATTCACTGGATATCAAAAACAGACCTTTCCCGGTCCTGTATTTTGGGCCTGATCATTAGTCTCTTGGTTATTGGTCCGGCTTCGCTTGGCTGGCCTTCATCCTGGGACCCGGGAACCGAAATAAAAAAATACCTCAGGGATCATTATCCCTGGGCGGAGATTGAAATCCTGGAAATCTCAGGAGAAGTGTCCTCACCAATCCCCCCGGAAAGGATCCATTTAATTCAAGGCCCCTTGGGGAGGGCGATATTTTCCTTGGTTTTCAAATCCGGGGAAAAGTCCCTTGTTCAGGCGAATGTTCGAGCCCTGGACTGGGTGGTCTCTTCCCGAAGGCCTTTGAAAAAATTACAAATCATTCGAAAAGAGGATGTTTATCTGTCTTTGATGGATGTTCGGAGAATGCCCAAAGACGCCCTGACCCGCTTAGAATCAGCCTGGGGAAAAACTTTGACCCAATCCCTGGGCGCGAATATGCCGATCGTCCAGGGTAGTATGGGCGATATTCCCTTAATTAAAAAAGGACAAAGAATTACTTTGGTGGCCTCAGCGCCCGGACTCAAAATTACAGCTCCCGGGGAAGCACGGCAAGACGGTTATTCCGGGCAGTCTCTTAAGGTCATCAATCTTTCCTCCAAACGGGATGTCCGGGGAATCCCTTTGGATGGAAATCATGTTAGTGTGGAATTTTAGCCTTCTTCAGGTCCAAGGAGGAAAGGCCGCTATGACAAACAAAAGGGTTTTGCAACTTTTCCTGGGATGGATGGGCATTGGTTTGATGTTAATTTCTTGTACCGGTCCGAAAAAATTTTCCAAGGAGATGCCCCCTAATTATGTAAGAGACCGAGCCAATAAAATAGAACCCCAGACCAAGGGTTCTTTATGGCGTGATTCCGCCGGACTTTTTGAAGACCGGAAGGCCCGGGGACTGAATGACCTGGTCACCATAAAGATCGTTGAAAGTTCAGCAGCTTCCAAAAAGGCAGATACCGCCACCTCCAGGGAATCCAGTTTAGATCTTGGAATTGATAGTTTGTTGGGCATTCCTTTGAAGTACGAATGGTCGGGCGTCTTTGGTCAAGGTAATTCCGGCTCCCTGACCCCACAGATCAAGGCCTCGGCCAAAAATGATTTCGCCGGGTCCGGCAATACGACCCGTGAGGGCAGCCTGGTGGCTACCATTACCGCCCGGGTGGTGGATGTTCTTCCCAACGGCAACTTTATTATTGAATCGCGGAAAGACATCACGGTCAACCGGGAAAAACAGCTCCTGTTATTAAGAGGGGTGATCCGGCCTGATGATATCGCCAGTGACAATACTATCTTAAGCAGTTATGTGGCCAATGCCGAAATGATCTATACCGGGGACGGAGTGATTAATGATAAGCAGGGCCAGGGGTGGATGGTCAGGTTTTGGGATTGGGTATGGCCTTTTTAGCCCGAAAACAGCATCCAAGGTCCAATGAGTTTATTGCCTTGTCCCGGCATCCGGCCGATCGGCTACGCCGATCTCTTGGGGAGACTCCCGGTGGGAGTCGGACAGGATGCCACCGGTTATGGTTGGAAAAGCCAACCGCAGGGCGGTGTCAGGCCCCTACCGGGGTTTGACGGTTTAATGAATTAATAACCCGATGAGAACGGATTTTATGAAGACCGAACGTTGTTGTTTATTTTTGATGGTAGGCTTGTTCATTTTAGGGGGTATCCTGGTTCCTCCCCGGGCCGGGGCGGAACGCATCAAAGATATCGCCAGTCTGGAAGGGGCCCGGGAGAATCAGTTGCTCGGTTATGGTTTAGTGGTCGGATTGAACGGCACCGGGGATAAAGGGCTGGCCACCATGCAAAGTATTACTAATATGCTGGCCAGAATGGGAATGACCGTCAACGCCAAGGATATTCAAGCTAAAAACGCCGCAGCGGTGATTGTCACAGCCACTTTACCGGCCTTTCCCAAACCCGGAATCAGGATCGATGCCGTTGTTTCAGCCATGGGGGATGCCAAAAATCTACAGGGTGGGACCCTTCTGCTAACCCCGCTCAAGGGCCCGGACCAAAAAGTCTATGGTTTGGCCCAAGGCCCCATATCCCTGGGGGGGTTCGGGGCCGCCTCCGGGGGAACAAGCGTGCAAAAAAACCATCCCACGGCCGGAAGAATTCCCAATGGGGCCATTATTGAACGGGGGCTGGAGATTCCTCTGAAAATTGGTGACGATATTCATATCATACTTCATCGCCCCGATTTTACCACTGCTTTTCAAGTGTCTCAAACCATCAACCGAAAGATGGGGGGAGAGTATGCCCAGGCCGTGGATCCATCCATGATTAAAGTGAGGATGCCCGATGACTTTTTAGGAGGTTCGATGGGTTTTATCACCCAGGTTGAATCCCTGGAGGTTTTTATAGACACCCTGGCCAAAGTCATCATCAATGAAAGGACCGGGACCGTAGTCATGGGAGAAAAGATCCGTATCTCACCGGTGGCTATATCCCACGGAAACTTGACCATAGAAGTTTCCACTAATTATAAGGTCTCTCAACCCGCGCCTTTTGCTCCTTCCGGTGCGCAGACGGTGGTGGTTCCTCAAACAAAAATGGAGGTGAAAGAACAGAAATCTTCATTAATAGAAGTGTCCGGTGTGACTCTAGGTGAAGTGGTCCGGGCCCTCAATTCCCTGGGAGTGACTCCGAGAGATCT
>CAZSTT010000031.1:0-8432 GCA_964609705.1 uncultured Thermodesulfobacteriota bacterium | reverse complement strand
AATTAAAGATATTTCCCGAATGTGTCGATACAGAAGCAGGAATGAACTTTTTGTTAAGGGAGGAAGGTCATGAAAGTTGAAGGGCGAATACCACTCGAGACCCTGGAAGTTAAGTTGCGGGCTCAGAAACCAGGCAAACAGGAAACGACCCCAGGGGTCAGTGAAAATCCCCAGTCAATCAATAAGTCCGATAAGGTCCAAATCTCAGGAAAAGCCAAGGAGATGGAAGAGTTAAAGCAGATCATCCATCAAATGCCGGAGATACGGGCGGACAAGGTTGAAGCCTTAAAAAAGGCGATTCAGGAAGGCAACTATCAGGTGGATTCCCTGCAGATCGCCGGAAAAATTCTGGAAGAAATCTAAATGATACTAATTGAGGCTATTAAAAAGGTCCTTGTTGAGCAAGTTCAGGGGTGCCGTCTGTTATTGGAGCTTTTACAAAGAGAAAAAATCTGTCTGATCAAACTCCAAATGGATGAAATCGAAGCCCTGACCAAGGAAAAAGACATCCTGGTTCTTAAGCTCAGACTTCTGGAAGAAGAGAGAGGGCGTCTGTTGGACCGATTTATTTTTGAGAATTTTTCGGAACTTCCTGACCAAGGCCCTGCTTTTCAAAAAATAAGTCTCCTAAAACTGGCCGAGCTTACTGGGGAAACCATTTTTCAAGAAATTCGCTCCAAACTGATTTCCTTATCTCAAGGTATCAAGGAGTTGAATGACTTGAATAAGGTCATGATCGACCGGACTTTGGGTTTCTTAAAAAAGAATAACCAATTTCTGGGGTTAGTATACCCTGGGACTGCCAAAGGTGAAAAAGGCAGACTCCTTTCCATGGAAATGTAAATGAGCATATCAGGCCTTATGAATATCGGAAGAACATTATTGACGGCCAGTCAGGCCCAACTAGGGGTCACCAGCCACAACATTGCCAATGCCAATTCCCCCGGTTACAGCCGGCAGGAGGTGATATTGGAAGTTTCCACCCCCATAAACATGGCCCAAGGATTCGTGGGTCGAGGGGTAACGGTTTCCGGTATCAAAAGGCATTATGACGGTCTTCTCTCAAACCAGATTGTCGGTTACCAACAGGATTATGGAAAATCGTATACCATGAGTCAAACCCTGGCCGGAGTGGAGCAGCTTTTCAATGAAGCCCAAAGTCTGGGATTGGCCAAACCATTAACGGAATATTTTAATGCCTGGCAGGGAGTGGCTTCCAATCCGGAAGGTTTAACGGAAAGGAACCTCCTTCTTCAAAAATCCGAGGCCCTGGTCCTCTCCGCTCAAAGGATAGAACAGGGGATAACGGACATCCTGAAGCACACAGAGGAAGGGATTGCCGACATAACCGACCAGATCAATTCCCTGGCATCAAAGATCGCCAGGTTAAACGACCAGATAATCCAGTTTCAGGACGGATCGATTGGCAATGCGGCCAACGACTTAAAGGATCAGCGGGATAAGCTTTTTAAAGATTTGGGCAACCTGGTCGAGTTGTCCTCCTGGGAGAATCAAGACGACGGCTCCCTAACGGTGACCGTAGGTATGAGAACCCTGGTCAGCGGTAATACGTCCAATACCCTTTCTGAAGTCTATAATCTGGAAGGGAATTATTCCCTTCAATTGGATGGACAGGATATTACCTCCAGAATCACCAAGGGAGAACTAGGGGGACTGTTATCCGCCCGCCAGGAAATTACCGGCAACGCCTTATATGACCTCAGGAAATTGATGGCCACCCTGACCTATGCGGTCAATTTCCAGCACGCCCAGGGTTTTGGTCTGGATGGGTCCACCCATAACAATTTTTTCAATCCCACCCAACTTACGGTCCGAAATTTTGCCGCCGAGGCCGTCCTGACGGCATCCATTCCTGCCAATACCAACCCTTCCGATTTGAACCTGGATGAATACACGGTCAAATTTAATGGGTTAAACTATGAAATTTATAATTCACAGACCGGGGTTTTAAAGACCTCCGGGGTTTATGACCCGGACGGGACCACGATCAATTTAGAAGGGGTCCGGTTAGATATCAGTGGCGCGGTTACTGATCAGGACAATTTTATAGTCAGTCCTTTAAAGACCGCTGTATCCAATTTGAGAACGGCGGTAACTTCAGCGCAAGCCATTGCCGCCTCCGGAACCTTGGCCGGTCTTCCAGGGGACAATACCTGTGCCCTGACGCTGGCGGGTTTCCAGGACAGCCAGGTTACCTCGTTAAATTCCGGTAGTTTGGCCGATTTATATCGAGGTCTGATCTCCAGGGTCGGCACCGTAAATCGGGCTGCCTCGGATGAGCTGGAGTTTACGGATAATTTTTTGACCGAGCTTAACACCCGTAGAGATTCCATTTCCGGCGTTAATCTGGATGATGAAGCGGCCAATTTAGTCCGATTCCAGCACGCCTATGAGGCCGGAGCCCAATTGATAAAAACGGCCGACGAAATATATCAAACTATATTAAATATACTGAATAATTAGTGTAAGGATCGAATTCCAATGCGGATATCCACCGGCATGTTTTACAATCAATTGGCCCGGTCATTGAATGAAAATCTCGCCGATTTGACTGAAAAAAATAATTGGCTGGCCACCGGCAAAAAGATAAGCAAACCTTCCGATAATGTGCTGGGAACCATTAAGGCCATGGATTATAAGCTTTCCATTGACCGAAATGACCAATATCAAACGAACATCGTTCAGGCCAATACCTTTCTAGATTTCAATGATAAAGTTATGGGCCAGGTTTCGGATACTTTAGGGAGCTTGAAAGGGCTGATTTACTCCGGAGGACTTTCTGCTGGAACCGCGGAGGATCGGGCTACCTATGCCAGGCAAGCCGAGAGTTTAAGAGATTATCTTCTGGACCTCTCCAATAGTAAATTTAATGATCGTTATATTTATTCCGGATTTCAATCCGATCAAAAGACCTATGAATATGATTCCGCCCATCATGTCTACGCCTATCAGGGAGACAGCGGCCAACTCAAACTTCCTATTGATAAGGCCATGGTCCAGACGATTAATGTAGTTGGGAGCAGTGCCGATTCGTCTATTTCCACCGCCTTCAGTTATTCCTTACCGGCTCCGGAGACGATCACTTTATCAGACGGGAGTGTAGTCACTTATTCGGCGGCGCTGGTTCAGCCCCTGAATGCCTCGACTATCCAGGTCCAGATCACCCATCCGGATCATCCCGGCGATCCGGATTATGAAGACAGTTTCACTTTCTCCAATTTCATGGATATGGCCGACCTCATGAGCCATGCCTGGCAATATCAGGATGTGGATGGCAGCGCCTTGAGCGAGTCCAAATCCATGAACCGAATCCAGGCCCTTTCCCTCCCACTGGATAAGGCCGAGAAACAGGTTTTATCGGTTCAGGCGGAATTGGGCATCCGACAGGTTCATCTTGAGGATCAAGAATCCAGACTCAAATCCGGTACCCTGAGTCTACAAAATACACTGGCCCGAACCGAAGATGCGGATATGGACGAGACTGCTATCGAGATCTCGAAAATCACTACTACTCTGGAAGCGCTGCGAATGTCTGCGTCCAGAATTCTTTCACAATCCCTGTTTGATTTTTTGAGCTAATGGGTTAGGTTTGCCGTTTTCCCCCTTTTTCCCTCCAGATGGTTGTTGATAAAATTTTTTTCATCCTCTTAAAAATATAATATCCCTGTTCTCCGAAAAACTTCTAAAGTTTTGCTGGTTTTGACCGATAGAAAGTATAAGGTGAAAAGCACCCAGACCAGGGAGGAAACCAAATGTCAACTTCACCAGTAGACTTTCCTGAATTTATCCGTTTTTATGGAAGAGTCACCCAGCTTAGATCTGTTTCATTGGCGGATCGAACCCAGAACAAAAGTGATTTATTGGATATCTCGGCCGAGGCCAAAAAAAAGCTTGTTTTTAAACAGGCCTTCAATGAAGTGTTGGAAAAAATAAGGAAATAACCGAGAGGAAGAGCAACTTTACCATCGGTATTTTGATGAAGAAATATCAAATCAAAATTTTGGTCGTTGATGACGATGAAATTGTCCGAGAGATCATTGGCTCTCTATTGAACAGCGAAGGATATACGATCCGATCGGCGAAAGATGGACTGGAGGCCATAAAAATCCTGAAAATGGAAAACATCAATATGGTTATCACAGATCTAAGGATGCCCGGTGCCGACGGGATCGAGGTTCTTAGGGAAGCTTTAAAAATAGATCCGGATCGGGCGGTGATTATCTTGACTGCTTATGGGACCCTGGATACCGCCTTGAAGGCCATTCGGGAAGGGGCTTATGATTACATGACCAAACCTTTTAAAATGGAAGAAATGATCATTCGGGTCAACAATGCCTATGAAAGGACTCTATTGGTGACCAAGATGAGGGCCATGGTCAAAGCCTTGCGTGAAATCTTGGCCAATATGATGCTCTTCAAGGATGGGGAAAAAAATCACAACCGGGTGGCCGTGGACTGGGTGGAGCATATAGAGCAACTTAGGCAAATGGAAATTATTGATAAACACGAAGCCTCTTTGATAAAAGAAAGACTGATCGGTGAATGGTAACAAGTTTTTAATTATTGATGATGATCCGCAAACCAGGCAACTACTGTCGGATATTTTGTGCAGTATTGAAGGTTACGGAACGGACGAGGCTCCGAACGGAATGGTCGGAATCCAAGAGGTGAAAACCAACGATTATGATATTGTTTTTACCGACCTGACCATGCCGGAACTGAACGGACTGGGGGTATTGAAAGAGATCCAAAAAATAAATCCTTGTCTGCCGGTGGTCGTGGTAACCGGGATGTCGACCATTGATGTGGCTATCAATGTTATGAGGGAAGGGGCCAATGACTTTATCACCAAGCCTTTTAAAATAAAAACCATCACTTCAACGGTGGAAAGAATTTTGGGCGAAAAACGCCTTCTGAACCGTATAGGGTTAAAAGGAAATGATCGGGAATCCATAGAACGACTCAATGCTGAATTGTTTAAGAAGCTGCAAAACATCAATCTCCTTCAGGCCATTCATGCCGAGTTGGACTCCATCTATGACAATAACAAAATCTATTCGACTATTGTAACCATGGCTTCCAAGCTCTTGATGGTCCGGGAGGCCTCCTTCGGAATTATTGAGGATGGCTACTTGAAAGTCAAAAAAACGATTGGGATAAAGGAACGGGACATAGCCATCAGTCCCACCTTTTTTAAGTCCATTTTAAAATCCAGGAACTACTATTTGGCCAATCTGGGGGAAATAAATCCCCACAGCGGGGAACCTCTCTCTTATCCTTTCATCTCTATTCCTTTTGTGATAAAGGACGTTGTTTTCGGCCTATTAAATCTGGCGAACAAAGTCGATGGCTCCTCGTTTACCGATGATGATATTTCTCTGGGTTTGACCCTGGTCAATAAAACCGCCCTCCGAATCGAAAATAACGCCTTATATGAAATCGTATATAATAATTTGGTGAACAGCCTCAAAGCCCTGGTAATAAGTATTGAAGCCCGAGATCCGTATACCCGATTTCATTCCGAGCAGGTAACCGCCTATGCCCTGCAAATCGCCGAAGTATTAAATCTTTCCGATGATGAAAAGGATGCCATCAAATTCGGCGGCTACCTGCATGATATAGGCAAAATCGGGGTTAAAGACAGTATCTTGTTAAAACCAGGTCCCTTAACCGAATCAGAATTAGCCCAGGTCCGCCAGCATCCGATCATCGGCGATAATATCCTTAGACCTTTAAAGTTTTTTCCTAAAGAGCAGGAAATTATTCGCTACCACCATGAACGGTACGATGGAACCGGTTATCCGGAAGGGTTGGCAGGGGAACAAATTCCGCTACTGGCACGTGTTCTGGCCATGGCCGATTCTTATCATGCCATGACCTCCTCCCGCCCCTATCGAAAAGCCATGACTCATGATCAGGCCGTGGAGGAAATTAAAAGGGGGGTCCATTTGCAGTTTGATGAAAAAATCCTGAAAGCTTTCTTGCAAACCCCGGTGGGAAGAGGGGAAAATGTAAAAGAAGGCAAAACGGATATCTTGGAATCAGGTGAAAAATATGCCGGCTAAAACCAATCTTTTAAAATCCTCCCAGGGAGAACAAAGAGAATCGTTTCGAATCAACGATACCTTGCCGGTTATTGTCCGAAAGATCGAAGAGGATACTCCTTTTCCCGAATCGGAAACCCTGGTCGATGATCTGCCGGAAATCCCTCCGTCGATTCTGGAAAAGGAGAATATTTCTCCCGCACTTTGGAATATGCTGGTCCGGCTCGACAGAAAACTTGACCGGGTTTTGGAAAAGATGCCGGTCGATTTATTAAATACCAAGGCGCAGCCGGTCAATCTCAGCTCAACAGGTATGAAGATTAAAGTCAAAAAAAGGCTCGGTCTTGATGAATCCGTTAGGATTAAAATGCTTTTACCCACTCTGCCGGTCAAAGAGCTGGACATCATTGGTCAGGTCGTTCGGATTGAGTCTTTGGCCGACGGAAACTTTGAAGTAGCGTTGCATTTCCAGGAGATGGATGATACGGTCAGGGATGAGATTATCCATTACACCATAAACCAGCAAAGGAAAGCCATCGCTGCGCAAAGACAAAAAAGGGGTCAAGATGAATCAGATAAAAGATAGGCCCTTGAATCAGGGGAAACCCCGAACTCAGGAGGAAACCGATTCCATTTATTCGGATCCTGCCGATTTTCAAAATAATTTTGAACGATTAAGTCTCCTGTCCATGATTGGGAGGATCACACCGGAGGTTATTCACGATATCAACAATCATTTGACCGGGATATTGGGATACGCCGAATTGCTTTCAATGAAAAAAATTGAAGATGAGGGTATCCAAAAAGGGTTGAAAAATATTACTATTTCGGCTGAAAAATGCAGAGAATTGCTGGCCAATATCTTGTCCCTTTCCCGTCAGGAATCATTCCAGGTCCATTGTGGGGATATCAACGAAATAATCGAAAAAACCATAGCGCTGCGAAGATGCGCCTTGCGCCACCAACAAATTGAATTGGTCGTGCAACTGGGGGATAAAATTCCCGCCTTAGCGGCAGGTGGACTTAACCTGCAAAAAGCCTTGTTAAACCTGATATTTAAGACCGAAGAAGCCCTTGAACAAAGGACTGAGGGAAGGAAGATGGTCATTAAAACCATCTTTGATTCCCTTAAGAATTTAGTTGTGATCATCATTAACGCCCATGAGTTTGGAATGCTCCCAGATCGTCTGGCTCATAGTTTGGAATTATTCCCGGCGGAAGAAACCTTAGAACCGGAAACAGGGTTTGAGCTTAAAGAGGCGAGACGGTGGATCAGTGAACTGGAAGGCTCATTAATGATTGAAATGAAAAAAGAAGAGGGACCGGTCTTTGTGGTCCTGTTGCCGGTTAAAGGCAAGGATTAGTTCATGTTCGCCATAGTCGGCATTGTTGTTGTTATTGCATCCGTCCTTGGTGGTTATCTTATGGGACACGGCAAATTGGCGGTCATTTTTCAGCCGGCTGAAATGGTCATCATTTTCGGGGCAGCCCTGGGTTCCTTTCTTGTAGCCTCGCCTTCCAAAGTGGTCCAGCTGGTGGTCAAACAGCTTTCTGCTGTTTTTGGGCCTAAAAGTGTCAGCAAGGAAAACTATTTGAATTTATTGTCCCTGATGAATACCCTGTTTATGAAAATCAGAAAAGAGGGCCTCATATCTGTTGAAGCTGACATTGAAACCCCTGCTGACAGCCCTTTGTTCCAAAATTTCAAGGAAATTCTCTCCAACCGGAAGGCGGTTGATTTTATATGCGATAATCTTAAAGTAATTATCTCCTCCAACTTGCCCGGTCATGAAATGGAAAATTTGATGGAGGTGGATATTGAGGCCCATCAGCACGAATCCATGATCCCTGCACAAAGCGTTGCCAAAATAGCCGATTCCCTTCCCGGGTTCGGCATTGTGGCCGCTGTTTTGGGGGTGGTTTTAACCATGGGAAAGATGGACCAGCCTCCGGAGGTATTGGGCCACCACATCGGGGCGGCCCTGGTGGGGACATTTTTAGGAGTTCTAATGTGCTATGGTTTTGTAGGACCCATGGCTGCCAACCTGGAACATCAAGCCAGAGAAGACGAATCTTTTTATTCGGTTATTAAGGTGGCTATGGTCGCCTTTGTGGGGGGGGCCCCACCCCAGCTTTCCGTTGAATTCGGACGAAGGGCTATCCCCGGCAAAGAAAGACCTACCTTTAATGAACTGGAAGAACATATTAGGAAATGAAAGAACAAAAAATCATCATCAAAAAGGTCAAAGGCAAAGGGCATGGGGGAGGCCACCATGGTGGAGAATGGAAGGTGGCCTATGCCGATTTTATAACCGCCATGTTTGCCTTTTTCCTGCTCATGTGGTTAATCTCCGTCATGGGACCGGA
>CAZSTT010000030.1:20871-25563 GCA_964609705.1 uncultured Thermodesulfobacteriota bacterium | reverse complement strand
ACCCAACCCCTGGATGAATCGGCCACCCGGAAGGTTAAGGCCGGAGATATCGGCTATTGGCCCCCGGGCAAAGCGCTGGCTATTTTCTTCGGACCTACTCCTATGAGCACCGGTTCAGATCCGGTTCCGGCCAGCGAAGTCAACCTGGTGGGAAGGATCCTGGACGACCCTGCCCTGTTGAGGAAGGAAAAAGGCGCATCCAAGATCAGAATTGAATAGAGGTTGTTTAAGGGTCAGCCCCTTTTTCCTCAACCCAGATAACCTTCCCTTAGGGATGGATTATCCAGTAGTTCCGAACATGATCCCTCCATGACTATCTGCCCGTTTTGCAAAACAACCCCCTTATGAGAGATTCGTAAGGCCATCTGGGCATCCTGTTCCACCAGGATGATACTGGTGCCTGTTTTGTTGATTTTCTGAACGACCTGCGCCACCTCTCGCCGCATCAAAGGACTCAATCCCAGGGTGGGCTCATCCAATAACAATAACTGCGGACCGGCCATCAGGCCACGGCCGATAGCCAGCATCTGTTGTTCTCCCCCGCTTAAACTTCCGCCAAGCTGGTTTTTTCTTTTACTCAGGATGGGAAAAATGGCATAGATTTTTTCCAAAGACTCAGACATTTCTTTTTTGGACGAAAGCAAATAAGCCCCGATCTTTAAATTTTCCAGAACCGTCAGGGTGCTGAAGATGCCTCGGCCTTCAGGAACCTGGATGATACCCTGTTTAACGATGACATGAGGGGGAAGGCCGTTTATTTTTTTCCCTTGGAAGCGGATCACCCCGCCGGAGGGCTGAACCAAACCACAAATGGTATTGGCCAGGGTTGTTTTCCCGGCCCCGTTGCCTCCTAAGACACAGACTATTTCTCCCTCCTCCAATTCCAGGGAAAACCCCCATAAAGCCTGCACCCCTCCGTAATTCACCGTTAGATCTTGAATTTGAAGTTTCATGTTATTTTTCTGCCGTCCCTAAATAGGCTTCGATGACTTGGGGATCGTTTTTAATCGATTCCGGCATCCCTTCGGCAATCTTGACCCCGTATTGGATCACTGCAATCCGATCACAAACTCCCATGACCATTTTCATGTTATGTTCCACCAGCACAATGGTCTTCTTCAGTTCGGTTCGAATTCGTCTGATTTCTTCGGTCATGGCCAGGGCTTCAGGAGGATTCATACCGGCCACCGGCTCATCCAGCAACAGAACCTGGGCATCCGTGGCCAGGGCCATGGCAATGCCCAGCATCTTTTGGGTGCCATAAGGAATGTCTTTGGCGGGTATATCCTTTTTGTCATCCAGCTTCAGCGTCTTCAAGAGGGCCAGACTTTTTTCCTTAACCTCCTTTTCCCTGACACTATAAGCACGGGTATGGGCCATGGTTTTCCAAAATCCGACTTCCTTATAAAGTTGATGGGCCACAATCATGTTCCCCAGGCAGGTGGCCTGGGGGAAGAGGCTGGCCCCCTGAAAGGAACGGGCCAGACCTTTCCGGGCAATCCGATCCGGTCTGAGGCCGACGATGTTTTTCCCCTTAAACCTGATTTCCCCGAAGGTGGGCCTGATAAATCCCGAGATGATATTGAAAAGGGTCGTCTTCCCCGCTCCATTGGGCCCGATGATGCCCAGGATCTCTCCCTCCTGAACATCGATGTCGATCTTGCTTAAGGCCGCCAAGCCCTTAAAATTATGGCTGACCTTCCTGATTTCCAGAATCGCCATACCTTTTCCCGTTATCCAGCAGACTGCTTTAACTTTTTTTTATAATACAGGCCGATCTTCTGCGGAAGGCTGATGAGCCCTTCCGGAAGAATAAAGGTCACCACCAGAATCACGGTCCCGTAAAAAATATAGACCCAGCGGGCATCCACATTGAGCAGCCATGATTCCACCATCACCATCAAAGACCCGCCAACAAACCCTCCCAGGGCCACCGAAGCAATACCCCCCACCGTGGCCTGGATCTGAACGAAAATGGACTGGACGGGAGTGTAACTGCCCGGGTGTAAAACGCTGTAATAGTGGGCCGTGAAGGCCCCGGCCACACCGGCGAAAAAACAGGCTGTCACAAAACTGATGACTTTATAGCGCAAGGGATGGACACCCAGGCTTTCGGCCAGTTCCTCGTTTTGGGGCAACACTTTAAAGGTGCGGCCCAGCGCCGAACGATCCATCCGCCACATGACCAGGCCGCTGACTAAAAAGATCGCCAATAAAATATAATAACAGGCGAAAGGGGAATCAAATCGTACCGTTCCCAGTCCGGGGAGGGACAGCGGAGTAAAAGGGGGGATCCCCATCAATCCTCCATGACCTCCGAAAAATTCCAGGGTCGAAAGAAGGAGACGGACAACTTCGGCAAAAGCAAAGGTGATGATGGAAAGCGATAAACCCCGGACTTTAAGAAACACCACCCCGATCCCCAGGGCCACCAGGGACGAGACAATCCCTCCTCCCAGCAAACCGATCCAAGGGCTTATCCCCGCCTTTTGGACCAAAAGAGCCGAGGCATAACCCCCGATGGCTAAAAAGGCCACCTGCCCCAGACTTAAGCACCCGATCCGCAGAATCATCAGCCAGCCCATAGCCAGGATACTGGCCACCCCGCAACCGATAAACATCCCGATGCGGGCCGGGTTCGGGAAAAACAGCGGCAATAAAAATAAAACCGGAATCAGGAATAACCCTTTGGACAGGCCTTTAATGAAACTCATATTCCACTCCCAGCAGCCCCCGGGGCCTGAAAATAAAAATGCCGATAACCATGATAAAAGAGGCCACCTCGGCCACGGGCCCCAAATAGGTCACTCCGATGGATTCCACAAAACCGATCAAAAAACCGGCCAGAATGGATCCTTCGATGCTGCCCATCCCCCCTACCGCCACAATAAGCAGGGCTTTGAAAACTATACCGCCGCCCATAAAGGGATTGATGTAAAAAAGAGGGGTAACGATGGCCCCGGCGGCGGCCGCCAGACAGGAAGCAATACCCATCACCATAAAACGGATGAACCGGATATTGATTCCCTGGAGGCTGGCCACCTTGGGATTCTCCGCCAGGGCCCGGATGGCTATGCCCTGCCGGGTTTTTCGAATCCACCAGTATAAACCGATGACGATCAGGCCGCACAAAACAACCACCATCAGGCGTTCCAAAGAAAGGGTAACCCCTTGAACGGAAAAGGTCCCCCTGAAATAAGAACCGATGGTGACATCTTCCCCTTCAAAAATAAAAGCCAGTACCCCTTCCAGAATCATACTCACGCCCAGGATGGCTCCCAGGGAGGCCACTTTCACCTTATCCGTCAGGGGATACAGAATCGAGGCTTCAACCAGAACACCCAATCCGCCAACGACCACCATAGCCGCCAGGGAGGCCAGGAAATAATTCAACCCGGCTTTGTGGACCAGGGCGTAAACCACATAAGCGCCGAAGATATAAAATGTTCCATGGGCGAAGTTCAACACCCGCAGGATACCGAAGATCAAGGTCAGGCCCAGGGCCAGCAGAATATAGTTGGCCGACAAGACCAGACAATTCAATAGAGCCTGCATTAATTCGGTCATAGTTTCAAAGGCCCTTTCTTACTAAGGGGTCAGTTCCTTATAACTTCCCAGATACTGGACCTGGCCTTTGCCGGTAATCATGCTGAAGGATACGGGAACGGTGATGTGATTCTTGATACCAAAGGTTTTTTCCCCGCCGGCTTTTACCGGAATTTTATGAAAACTTTTAAATTCCATGGTCCGGAGCACTTTAAGAATTTCGTCGGGGTCCAAACTCTGGGCCTTTTCAATGGCCTGCAAAAGAATGTGGGGCCCCATGGAATAGGCCAAATCGGTGACCTGAAAGTTCGGACAATCCTTTTTGAAATATTTAATGTTCTCCTCTCCGATCGGGCTGTCTTCTTCCGGGGAAACCATGATCCCTATATAGCCCTTAGAAGCCTCCACTCCGGCGATGAGCTGCCACTTTTCCAGATCGCCCGGCATGGAACTGGGATTGGTTATGTACCCTTTATAGCCCAGTTCACGGGCCTGTTTGACAATCAAAGCCACCGATCCGGGGGGAAGCTTGCAATACAGATAATCCGGATTGGTCTTTAAAGCCTGACTTAAAAAAGGATAGAAATCCGTGGTACGAGGCGGAACCATGATGAAGTCTTTTATTTCCATTCCCCTTTGCTTGGCATGTTTTAAGGCATTTTCTTTGACTTGTTTCCCGTCCATGTCATCGGCCAGGACATAGAGAACACTTTTGGATTTAAATTTCTCCCGCATCAGGGAATACAAGGCTTCGCTTCTCTCATCATTGCTGGCCGACACTCGGAATAGATAAGGCCATTCCGGTTTCGGAGACCAAACCGGTCCTCCGATGACCGCCAGTTTTTTTTCTTTGGTGGACAAGGGGGCCCAGCCTGAAATCGATTCAGCCCCGAAGGCCCCTACCAGAAAATCAACTTTGTCGGTATAGATCAGCTTTTCACCGGCGGCCCTTCCTCCGGCAACAGTATACTTGTCATCGGCAAAAAGCATTTCGATCTGATATTTTTGCCCTTTGACTGTAATCCCTCCACGATCATTAAAGAATCGTTTTAAAGATTCCATGCTGCATTTGACACTCAGACCCCATTGGCCGGCCGGACCGGTCAATGGAGCGGGGACGCCTAATTTAAGGATCTTGGTTTCAGC
>CAZSTT010000030.1:15570-20771 GCA_964609705.1 uncultured Thermodesulfobacteriota bacterium | reverse complement strand
TTACCGTTGATTAAACCGTCTTCCCAGCATGGCCCCGGCGATATTGATGCGCTGGATTTGTACCGTTCCCCCGGCCAGAGGCCAGCCGCGGCTGTCCCGCAGCATCCGTTCTATAGGATACTCTTTGGAATAGCCATACCCCCCGAAAACCTGCAAGGCCATATCGGTAACCTCTTTGGCCATTTCATTAGAAAAACACTTGGCCACCGAAGACTCGAATACCGAAGGCAGCCCTGTACCGGCATTGGTCGCCGCCCGGTAAATAAGCAATCTGGCTGCTTCAACCCTCATGGCCATGTCGGCCAGGAGGAGCTGAATCGCCTGAAATTCGCAAATCGGCTTCCCAAAGGCTACCCGTTCCTGAGCATACTTTTTGGACGCTTCCAGTGCCCCCCAGGCGATACCCAGGGACATGGTGGCGTTGCCGCAGCGTTCCACATCAAAAGCCTGCATCAATTTGGCAAAGTCACCCTGGGGGATTACCAGATTCTCTTTGGGCACCCGACAATCTTCAAAAATCAGATCGGAACTGGGCATTCCCTGAAGCCCCATGAATTCTTCCTGTTTCCCGAAAGAAAGACCGGGAGTATCTTTTTCAACGACGATTCCTCCAATACCCTTGGCCCCTTTGATCTCATTGAAACGCACATAGACCAGGTAAAGATCGGAATGCCCCCCTCCGGAAATGAACCGTTTTTGCCCGTTCAAGATATAGTGATCCCCCTCCAGCACCGCCTTAGTGCTTAGATCAGTCAGGGCCGAACCGGCCCCGGGTTCGGTCATGGCCACGGCCATCAGTTTTTCCCCGGTGCAGGCCGGTGGGATGAAACGTTGTTTCTGTTCTTCGGTGCCAAACTTTTCCACGACCCGGACGGGGCCGACGCTGGTTTCAAAAACAGGAAAAGCGGCGATAGGGCTGACCCGGGCCAGTTCTTCAATGGCCAGAACCGCTTCAAAGGCCGTTTGATCCCCTCCTCCGAAACGTTCGGGAAGCGTAATGCCTAAAAGGCCCATCTCCTGGTACAGGGTTAAAATTTTCCGATCCATAAATTCTCCCGGCTTTTCCCAGGTCGGGATCAGGGGAGCGAGCCGCTGATCGGCAAAGTCATGAACCATCTTTTTAAAAATACGCTGTTCATCATTTAACTGAAAATCCATATCTCTTCTCCTTTCAAAACTCGGAGGGGTTCACCCCTGATTCAGAACCTGTTCAACCAATTTCTTTTTCATTACCTTTCCCCCCGGATTCTTGGGCAAATCCTGAACGAGAAACAGCTTTTGGGGAATCTTATAATAAGCCAGTTTATCTTTACAGAATTCCTGTATCTCCGAAAGCAGGATCTCCCCGGAATCGGGCCGAGGGATCACGGCACAGACCACACATTCCCCCATAACCGGGTCAGGCAGTCCGACCACCGAAACATCCAATATTTTTGAATGAAGATGCAGAACATTTTCCACCTCCACCGGATAAACCTTCTCGCCTCCCCGGTTAATCATTTCTTTGCTTCTTCCCACTAAATAAATAAAGCCTTCCTCATCCTGGAACCCCAAATCCCCTGTAAAAAACCAGCCATTTCGATAGGCTTCCCTGGTTTCCGACTCCAGTTTATAATAGCCTTTGGTGACCAGTCCGCCCCTGACCGTCAACTCGCCTATCTCTTTCGATGGTACTTCCCCTCCGGAAGGATCCACAAACCTTACCTCCGAACATAGGGCCGGCCGACCAACGGAAGTCGGTCTTTCTTCACAAAATTTATCCAATAAAAGGGTAATCACTGAAGCCTCGGTCAGGCCATACCCGTTTACAAACCGTACCCCTTTAAAGACGTCTTTCATCTCCTTTAGAAGATCCGGGGGCATGGGGGCCCCGCCGTATTTAACCTGCTCGACACAACTGAGATCATATTTTTCTATGGGGGTTTTGTGAAGAAGCAGCCAAAACAAGGTCGGAGTTCCGGTCAGGATATTGATTTTCTCTTTTACAATAAGTTCCAGAAACAGATCGGGGCGAAGAACGGACATCATATAGATCGTGGTGCCGGAATAGAGGGCTCCCATAAGCTGTTCTTGAAGGGCCAGCACGTGAAACAAGGGAGCGACCAGAAGGGTCCGGCTGTGTTCAGGGTTTTTCAAAGGTAGTTCAAGGGAATAATAGCCCTGTTTACAGGCACTGGTGATCATATTCCGATGAGTGATCATGGTCCCCTTGGGGAGCCCGGTGGTCCCCGAAGTAAACAAGATGAGAGCCGGGTTATCTTCCTCGATCTCGGGAGGAACATAGGATCCTGCTTTGGCAGAAATTTCCGACGGCCATTCCGGCGTAAGGCATAATTGTTTTGGGGGAAGCTTTTGAGGATGGACCTCTTGAACTTTGGAGGAAAAGGCCGGGGAAAAAATCAAAAAATTGAGTTCGGATATTTCTATCTGTCTTTCCAGTTCCAAACCGGTCAAGTGGTGATTAAAAACCACCGCTGTGGCCCCGAGTTCCTGAATGGCTAGGAATGTGAGGATAAAATTAATCGAGTTCTCCATCAGCAGGCCGACAGGCATTCCCTTTTGGATACCATAAGCGCCCTTAAAAAGTTCAGCCAATCGGAAAACCAGGCATTGGGTCTCCCGGAAAGTTAACCTTTTATCCTCTTCAATCAGGAAAGGTTTATCCCCATATGTTTCCACCGATTTGGAGAACAAGATCGGGAGGCTTTTAAATCTATGCCTGAAACTCTGAACGGGATACCCTTCAACGACGGCAGTTTCGATGGAATAGTCTTCGATCATCTCACCCTCCTATCATTTTATAAATCCGAAGAATTCCGTTAAATTTCGGAAACCATAGGCCAAAACCAATTTCCCGTAATTTCATCCGGGAAAATTCCAAACCCGGCCCTTTTCGGGTTTAGGGAAACGAACCATCCCTTTTATCCTTATTTTTCCATTTAAAATCCTTTACCCTGTCCCGTACCCGATAAAGCCATTGGAGCTGCATCTCATTGAGGCTTGCTCCTAATTCGGCGGCCAGGGTCACAAACTGCCCCTGTTTCTCCCAACGGGTTAGATTTTTTTTTCGTCGAGAAAGAAGTTGTTCGTTGATCCGGATCTGTTCCTCTATGAGTTTAAGGGCTTCCTTTTTCTCACCAAAGCCGAAGAAGATAAACCGCAGGATGAAAGGGTCCCGCAAAAGGACCTGCTTTTCCGGAGAGCTCTTCAACCAGCGTTCGAACTCTTGACGGCCTTGAGCCGTGATGGAATAGACTTTTTTATGGGGGGTACCGTTCTCGGAGGCAACCACGTCGCTGAGGGTTATGAGCCCTTCCTCGACCAGGGCCTTGAGGCTGTTATAGATCTGGCCGAAATTCACCGTCCACATGAATCCAAAATTCTTCTCAATATGGTCCTTGATCTTGTAGCCATGCATATCTCTATAATGGAGCAGGCCCAGTGCGGCATACTTGATGGACATGGATTCCCCTTCTTTATCAGCGCAGAATACCAAAGGAACAATCGGACAATAACAAAATATGTTAAAAGTATATGTATAATAAGTATAGTGTCAAGTTTTTTCCTTTCCCTAACCAGGCCCTTGATCCTGTCAATAACATCCTCCAGGCGGATGAGTGATTTTAAAGAGTGAAGGTATTATAAATTGCCAATTCTTTTCCTGATGATTCAAAAAGACTCCTTGATCTGCCGGGCGGGTGTGTATATCATAGGTTCAAAAGACGGAGAGGGTTTTATAACAGAAAAAATTTTAAGTTTGCTGAAAGGATCTCATTTTTAATCTCTGGAGGTAATTATGAACCAAGCCAATGGCCTGGAGGCCATCAGGCAAAAAGCCCGAAACAGGAAAAACCGCCAAGAAGATCCGGTTGAGGCAGGCCATTCAACCTGGGAACTGGTCCGCGGGCTTTTGAAGGCGGGGGAGATCGATGACGCCCTCTCTCTTCTCGATCAGGGTCTGGCCGAAGACAAGGCGGTCCATGATAATCTGGTAAACTCGGTGGGCGATTACCTTAAATATTTCTTTTCCATCCTGCCCGAAGAAAGAATGGAGTCGGTATTACGGGAACGATATTTTCCCACGGCGAAAAGAAATGTTGAGGCCAGGGCCAGCGTGGAAAAAATCATGCAGGGTTTTGTCCGCTATCAACGGGCCAACGGCAGTGTGGTGTCCATCCAGGATGAACCGGACCGCTATGTGGTTACTTATAATCCCTGCGGCAGCGGAGGGTTTCTGATCAAAAACAGGCCGGAGCTTAAATTGGATAAGGCTTATCCCTGGTCCTGGAGCAAACCGGGGATTAACTATTATTGCCTTCACTGCTGCATCGCCTGGGAGATCATTCCCACCGAACTGCGTGGCTATCCCCTCTATATCCACCTGCCCCCGGAGCATCCCGAAGCCCCGTGTATCCAGTTTCATTACAAAAGGCCGGAACTGATCCCCGAGGAATATTTTTCCAGGATTGGTCAGGTTAAAAAAATAAAATAGCCTGCTTAGTAGCTAAAGAATAATATTTTCTCAAAATGAACAGTAAAATAACAATAAAATCATAAGGCCCTATCAATATAGGAGCCATTGATTATTCTTGAACAGTCGTTTTTCATTAATTTACACTTTGAAATTTACAATTTGCAATTTCAACTCCCGGCTTGTCCGGTTTAGACCTTCCCCCCGAATTGATTTCGATGCAGCCAGCTCCATTCCTTACGGCGTTTGATCTTGGGGACCTTAGGATATCCTTTTTGCCTTCCCACCAGCGCCATGGCTGCCAGCTTATAGTCCGACGGCAATCCCAGCAGGTTTTCCACAGCAACCTGATCTTCACCCCACAGTTCGGATGGGACGATTCCCAATCCTTCGGCCGTGGCAGCCAGGTACATGTTCTGAATACCCATCCAGGCCGCCCAGCGGTTGCCGTAGCCTTTCTTGTAACAGACAGCCACCACGCTGCAATTTTTGTAGTTATTTTTCTGAGCTGTCGCCGTTGGTCCGGGAAATAATTTCTGGTTCTGTTGATACTTGTGCCCGGCAATTTGTTCAATGAGTTGGGGATCATCAATCCTGATAAACTCCCAAGGTTGCGAGTTTATCGGTGAAGCGGCCATCGATCCGGCCAGGATAATCCGCCGCAGTGCTTCCTCGGAAGCCGGTTCAGTAAAGCCTCTAATGGTCCTTCTTCTGGCGATCGCCTCGTACA
>CAZSTT010000030.1:0-15470 GCA_964609705.1 uncultured Thermodesulfobacteriota bacterium | reverse complement strand
ACGCTGAGGGAGACAGGGTCCATCTCCCTAAATCTTAACCGAGTCATTCAAAATCCACCTTAAAAAAAATACCCCCGCTGCTGTGGGTTCCGCCACGGGTCTCGATCTCCAGGTTCGGGGTCAAAGAGTAGCGAAGAATGACCTGGTAGCTGTTGTCGAACAATGATCCCCCCAGACCGAGGAAAAGCCGGGGATCGAGATATTTTCCAACCGTGATTACCGAACGGGCAAAATCAGCGTTACCGGATTCGATTTCCATAGTGTCCAAACTGAGCATACCGGCCAGCTTGCCCTGTAACTGCCCTCCCATCAGCATTCCGGCTGCCTTGCTCAAAAGCGCCAGGTCCTGTTTTCCTGCTCCCTTTTTCAGAGGTTCCCCGAAAAGGATATAGGACAGGATATCGGGTTCCGGTAGCATGGGCCTGGAATAGAGCTTCACCAGCGGTGAATGAAGAGTGCCGGTAACCACTATCCCGGCTTCAACCTCCTCCACCCACTCCTGCAGACGTTTTTGTCCGCGAATCGAACGCAGGGCCAATAAGTCGAGGGTTGGGTTTCCGGGTGGGCCGTTAAAAATAAAACGCCCCCGGGCAATCTCCAATTTCCGGCTCTGAAGGAAAAAATGTCCCCGGGTGACCTTGATTTCTCCATGGGCATTGATGGATTGGGTTCCTTTCAGACTCACCGACGCCCCTCCCTGGAGAAAGGCATCGAGGACTTCGGTTTTTATTCGGACTTGCTGGCCCAGAAGGAGGCGGATCTCCCCATGGATCGGCCAGGCCCTTCCTGGTTGGGAGGAGGGCAAGGGGTCTATAATGATAACGTCCGGACTGGCTCGTTTAAACCTTCCGGATGGTATATCGGAGAGCAGGGCTTCGGGGATTTCCAAAACCCCCTTCAGGATTAAATGTTCCGGTGAGCCGGAAATATCAAGGAGGGGACTAACCTGGGCGACCATCCCTGGACGATTGATGATTTGAAAATGGCTCCCGGTCAGCTTCCCCTCCACCCGGACTATTTTCCAGTCCTTCAGCCAAAAGACGCCGTTGCCGTTCAACCGCCCCGGACCGGATTGCATCTCCAGTGAAGATAAGGTAATCCGGTCCCGGTCAAAGGTCGCCTTGGCGGAAACGTTCCGAACCCGGATACCCAGGGGCAAGAGGTCGGCCCCGCCTTCGGTCAGCTCCAGATCTCCTTCCAGGGATGGTTTTTCCCAGGTTCCTCTAGCCGACAGTTTCCCCTCAATCTTCCCCCGGCTGGTTTGGACCGCCTCCGGGAACAGGGCGGTCAGAAAACCGCGCTCCCCGACCTTCCCTGTTAAATTAAGTTCAAACGGGCCTTCGGGCTTGATTCTTACCGGAATCAGGGCCGGGAGCGGAAGCTTGAAATCTCCGGTGATTTTCCCATAATCCTCCAGCTCCAGGTTCAGATTTCCCCTCAGGTTATCCTCTCCCCAGATAATTCCAGCCTCTGCTTTTTTTACCAGGGCGTTAAAGACGGCTCCCTTTTCCTGCCAGGTTAAGGAGCCTTTGCTAAGCTCCAATCGGCCCTTCAGGGTTAAAAGAGGCCCGCTGGTCCACCCGCCCTGAACCCGTCCACCGATTTTACCACGGGCCTGGAGTCCGGGAGTTTTTCCCGGATAAAAAAGGTCCAGGTCAAGACCTTCACCGGTTACCTCCAATTTTCCCTGGTCCGGAAAGGCCAATCGGCCTTTTTCCGGAGAGGTGGCTTCACCCCGAATTCTGCTCCCGTCCATCGTTTCCAGGTTCAAGGATGAACGCAACCCCTGTTCATCCCAGGAGGCCTTCAGCTCCCCCCGTTTTACTTCCACCCTCCGTTTTCCTGTCCGGAAAACCCCGGTCAGTTCGACACTGGTCCGCAAATCCAGCCGGTCGTTTTTAATAAAGTGGGAGTTTACCCACCCTGTTGTTTGACCTGTGATCTGGATCTGTTTCATAAAAGGCCGGCTTCTGGCCAGATTGATATTCCGCCATTCGGCAGCCAAGATCCCGGTCACCGGTTTCAGACCCAGGTCGGCTTTTAATGAAATCCTCTCATCAAATTTTCCGTCCAGAACCATGGTCGAGAGTTGCAGACGATCAGGGCCGATTTCAAGGGAGGCCGGGGACTGCAGATTGAGGGGATTCCCTTGAGAAATCGCTGCCGAAAGGGACCGGATCACTCCCTTCCACTGTTTTTCGCGGTAAGCTCCCGATAAAAAGGCTTCAATTTTGCTATCGGTCCCCTGCAGGGCCAAATTAATCTGATGCCGGGACCAGGTTCCCTTAACTTCTCCCGAAAGGGAATGAGCCGTCAAATATCGGGAATCCAGCCCTCGGATTCGGGCCTTTAGATCCATAGCCGTATCTGAATTCCCCTGATCAATGGACGCCTCAAGTTTCAATTCCCGGCACCGGGTTTCCCTCCAATCCAGTTCATTTCCTCGGAGGGCCAGCCTGGTTCCCAGGAGACGCTTCCGCCACCTGACCCAACCTGCGGCTGAGACCGAACCCCGGCTGTTCGGCACCAGAGAGGACAGATCACTCACCTGGGTCTCAAAATCGAAACGCTCGGACAAAATCCCTCGACCGGAGAATTTAAATCCCCGGCCCCGCAATTCGGCCCTGTCGAAAAAGAGGGAATCTTTCTCCAGGCTGACCTTAATTTCTCCCTGAAGATCCTTTTCCTGAAACCGGCTTTCCAGCAGATTAAGGGCCAGGGTCCCGCGATTCAAACCGGACAGGGACCGGGAAAAATTACCCCGGGCATCCAGGTTGATGAGTCCGGACCAATGAGGATAGATGACCTGGGGCCGCAATTGCCGGCCCTGGAGGAAACCGTCGACCGATATTTCTTTATCCAGGGTGAGCCTCAACAGGCCTTGGATGGACCCCTTCAACCATTCCCCCTGGTCGATTTTGACCTCCAGCCCGGCTGGCCTCCCTTGAAGGGTACCGGCCAGGTGGAAGGACTGCCAGGACCGGACCATGTTCTTCAGATCAAAGGCCCCGGTGTATTCACCGGGCCTTCCGTTCAACCGGAGCTGACCCGACAGACTGATGGGTGTCGAGGCCTCCCGGGAAAGGTCCAGATCTTCCAGGGTTAATAGGGCCTGAAAGGCGGGACCGGTCCTGTCAAAAAGAATCAATCCTTGCCCGTTGATGGACCCTTTCCGGCCTGCCTCCTTGAAAGATATCTTCCGAAAATTGATTTGATGAGCGGCCACACCCAGTTCAGCCTGAAACACATAGCGGTCCGAAGCTCTGCTCCGGCCTTTGATAATAATCGATCCGGTCAGGTTCTCCCCCCGCCAGGCGGGTCTTAATTGACTCTGAACTACGATTTGCTCCAATCTCTGCCAGGGCTTTTCAGGAACCCATAGGATATTAAGCCCCATAACCGGCATGGAAAAACCGACACTCAAGTCCCCTGCCAGACGGCCGAAGTCTCCCTTGACCGAAAGAGGGGAAACAGCCATTATTCCCTGTCTCCAGGACAGTCGTCCGTTAATGACTTCAATGATCCGGGGAGAATCACCAGGACTCCGGTAAGTGATTTCTTTCAGATGGAAGGACCGGACCTCCAGCCCGATCCGGGCCGGCAAGCCGCTGACTCTGGGTAAGGACAGATCAAACGGCACGGTCTTTTTTCTTTGATCATCCAGGATAATTCCGAAACCCGTAATTTCCTCAAAAACTATTTTACCCCGGAGCAGATGAAAGGGGTTTAACCGGGTCCGGATTTTTTGGGCCTCCATATGCCCATCGGTCCAATCGGCCCTGACTCCTTCCAAATATAGCGGGCCGGCTATCCGGCCTTCGATTTTTTCCGCTGAGAGCCTCAGGGGCGAAAGGAGAGAAACCGTTTTAAACAGCCAGCGAACTCCTTCCGGAGTCCTGAAAAAATAATAACCTCCCCAGGAAAAAAGGCCCAGAAAGAGAACCAGAATCAGACCGGTTAAACCCCAGCGTTTCATAAACTGAACCCTAAGGAAAAATGAATCCGGAATTGGGGATGGCTCTCCCCGATCTGGTGGGCCAGGTCAAGACGGACAGGGCCCAGAGGCGTATACAGGCGTATCCCCAGGCCTGCCGCCTGTTTCCATTCAATCCGGTTCAGATCATCAAAGGCGTTGCCGGCATCATAGAAAACGGCCAGACCCCAGGTTCGGGATATGGCCTTTTCGATTTCCAAACTGCCCACGGCCAATTGTCTTCCACCGATCACCTGGCCTGAGTCGTTTTTCGGTCCCAGAGATTGGTAGTCATATCCTCGGAGGCTGTTGTCTCCTCCGGCGAAAAATCGGAGAGAGGGAGGCAGGCGTGTTAGAGACTCACTTTGAAAGGTGGTGCCCACCTGGCTTCGCAGCAGAAGGGCAAAACCGTTTCCCAGGGGGGCCAGGTAATCCCCTTGTAGGAGTAACTGTAAAAAAAAGCCGCTGGAGCCCAGGACCGGGGCGCTCCCCCGTGTTTCGAAAGAATACCGGTATCCCCGGGTCGGGTTAACCGGATCGTCATAGCGACGCTCCCAGAAGCGGACCCCCGGAATGATCAGGGTGGAAAGGCCTTCCTGTCCCCCAATCGAAAAGTCCTCTCCCACCAGCCGTAAGTAACCCGATCCCAGACGGTCACGGCCGAAGGGATAAATAGTTTCGTATTGAGAAAACAGGGAGCTGGTATCATAACTGTCGGTGATTTCCCTTTTAAACCCCAGTTTGAGAATCGTTTTTCGATCCAGGTTCTTATAGCCCGGCAAAATGTAATCAAGGGCCGCCCCTTGAAGCTTTTCGGAAAATTGCAGTTCCGAGTTTAATTCATTTCCCTTTCTGTTGAAGTTCAGGTCACGGTAACGGCCGATGAATCCCGGCCCCTTGTCCGTATCATAACCGATGCCGAACCGGAGTTTTTTCGGTTTAGAAGGGGATAATCGGATCTGGACCGGAATTCGATGGTCCTCCGCCTCCCTTTGATCGGCCTCGATCAGGACATCCTGGAATCGTTCGGAATTAATAAAATTCAACCGGCTCGTGGCCAGATTCTGGGAGGAAAAGGCTTCCCCGGATTGAAAACTCAAGTAGCGTCG
The DNA here is from genome assembly GCA_964609705.1 of uncultured Thermodesulfobacteriota bacterium. Taxonomy (GTDB): domain Bacteria; phylum Desulfobacterota; class RBG-13-43-22; order RBG-13-43-22; family RBG-13-43-22; genus RBG-13-43-22. The sequence goes on along the minus strand of CAZSTT010000030.1, from coordinate 10,388 downwards.
GAGAAAGGATTCCGGATAGCTCAGCGGTGGAACAAAAAGGATGGTACCAAAAGTGTACCGGGGACCGGTTTCCAGCGTCAATTCAATATCGGCCTTATTTTGAGCCAAATCAATCCGGATGAGGTGAACGGAAAAGTCCGCCTCCAGGTAACCGGCTTCCAGGGCTGTTTCCTTCATGGCCCCCTTAAATTCCTCATAGCGGTCCTGCCGCAGGACCTCCCTTTCCCGGAGAGGAAATTTCCGGATCATTTCCTGGAGCTTCTCCTCCTGGGCCCCGAGGCCGTTTACCTGGATCCGCACCGAAGCAAGCCTCACCGGCTGACCGGATTTGACATTAACCAGAAGGCGCAATCGTCCCGGGGATCTGTTGCTGGAAGTAGTCACCTGCGCCTGATAATAGCCAAAAGGTTGGAGGGCCTCCCGGACCTTTTGGGGGGCCTCTTTTTCATAAAGGATCAGGAGGAATTCGTCGATTTGGTCTTTTTGAATCATCCCCTCCGGGGGAGAGAGGGCCTGTTGAACATTTTTCAGGACCTCCCCTTCCAGTCCTTCCACGGCGGCCTCGAAAGTGATCTCTCCCTGGGCATAATCAGCGGAGAAACCTAGAATTAGAATGACGACGAAAAAAAATCTTTTCAGTCGGGAATTTATTAGAAAGTCCTTGGTGATCAAATGAAACATCAAACCCTGTTTTGGAAATCCTTTAAAATTAATAACCAATAAGAGAAGTTAAAAAAGCAATAGTTAAAAAAGTACTCCTATTTTTTGTATGGGATTTCGGCAATTCTGCCCAAGATTCGGGAAGCCTGGGAGAAATTAAGAAAATTGATTCGGTTCTCCGCTTGTTCGACAAAAAGATTAAATCATTTTTTCCATTCTTTCTCCTCCCGGATATAAACCGTTCGCTGGGGGTAGGGGATTTCCAGATTTTCAGCTCGCAGCCGTTTGAAAATCCTTTTCCTCAGCTCATGCTGCACCAAATACTGATCAACAAATTCCTCCACCTGACAGGTCAAGGTAAAGTCCATTGAACTGTCCCCAAATCCCGGAATAAACCGGACGAAGGGCTCAGGACTCCCCAGCAAACCGGGGATTTCTCCAACCGCACTTTTGGCCACATCTTCTAAAACCGCTTCCACCTTTTCCGGATCAGACTGATAACTGACCGAGACGGGAATCGACAGTGACATTCGTTTTTCCGGAAGAGAATAGTTGGTCACGATACTCTGAGAAAATTTGTGATTGGGAATGATAACCATGTTGTTGGGAAGCATTTTGACCCGAGTGGTCCGCCAGGTAATATCCTCAACAACCCCCTCCTGCCCGCTTTCCAGTTTTATGAAATCACCAACCCGGATCGATTTTTCCATCATAATATGAATTCCGGCAAAAAAATTGGCCAGGGTATCCTGAAGGGCCAGGGCCATGGCTAAGCCACCCACCCCCAGGGCGGTGATCATAGGGGTGATCGGGATTCCCAGAAAATTGAGAATGATGATCAAACCCACAACCCAGAAAATCCCCTGCAACAGGCCATGGACCAATCCGGTGGTGGGAATGGGCATATTTGATTTTTGGAAATAATGGTTGAACAATTTTCCGGCCAGGTTGGCTGCGGCCAGGGTCATGGAAAAAATCAGGAGAATGTGGATGATCCGGCTTAAATAGGACAAGTATTTCCCGGAATACTCTGAAAGATCAAGACCGACATACAATCCGATGGCCAGACACCAGAAGATGGAAGGGATCCTGACGGACCGGATGATCAGGTCATCCAGGTGGGACTCACTCTTAACGGCCCAGCGATGGAAAAGCCTGAAGAGAAGGGTTCGGACCATCATAAGCACGGCTGCAATAATCAGGGCCAATCCCAAAGGGAGGAGCAGTCTTTCGAGATGACTCGGCATTTATTCTCCTGACGAAGGGGAAAATACTTTAGAATAATCGTATAAAAAATGGTAACATAAATTAAAAAGATTGCAAATATCATATTCATTTCTTTAATATTTTAGGGTAAGCCCTTTTCAGTTGAATAGTTCCTGGTCCGGTGTTAGCCTGAAGACCTGAAAAATATTTTCCGGCCACGCCCGACCCGGAAAGCCGAAAAGTCCAAAATGAGATGGAATCACTTCGCTCCCTTTCCATAAAAATATTCAAAACCGCCCTTTCCCAAGCGGATGCCTTTCAAGCCGTCATAGAAAACCTTTCCCTTGAAGGAAATATTCTGCAAATTAAAACCGGATCAAATTCTCAAAAGGAATTTGACTTATCCCGATTCAATACTATTCAGGTGTTGGGGGCCGGCAAGTCGGCCACCCCGATGGCTGCCGCCTCTGAATGGATCTTGAAAGACAAACTTTTGGAAGGCCTGATCATCACCAAGTATGGTCATGGGGGAAGGTTGTCGAAGATAAAAATTATGGAGGCCGGACATCCCCTGCCGGATCAGGCCGGCTGTCGGGGCAGCCGGCAAATCGTAGCCAGTCTTCAGGTCGGCGGCCCCCGGGACCTGATCCTTTTCCTGACCTCCGGGGGCTGCTCGGCCTTGTTTACCGCACCTCCCCCGCCTATTTCCCTGCAGGAGAAACAGAAAACAATCCGTCTCCTTCTCAAGGCCGGGGCCCCGATCCAGGATCTGAATGCTGTGCGCAAACACCTTTCTTTGGTGAAAGGAGGCCGCTCGGCCCAGTTCGCTTATCCGGCAACGGTAGTCAATCTGGTTTTATCCGACGTTATCGGTGATTCCCTGGACATCATCGGCTCCGGCCCCTTCTCCCCGGACCGCTCATCTTTTCAAACTGCCCTGGATGTCCTGGGGAAATACCGCCTCTTAAAAAAAGTACCCCCTTCTGTTGCCGCCTTTATGAATAAAGGGGTCCGGGGTCTATTGGAAGACACTCCCAAGCCGGGTTCGCTCTGTTTTAAAAAAGTGACGCATCGGATCGTGGCCAATAATCGGATTGCTCTTGATGCCGCCGAAAAAACAGCCCGGAACTTGGGATTCAAAACTTTTGTCTTAAGTTCCCAAATCCAGGGTGAAGCCAGGGAATTGGCCAAATTCTATGGAGCCATCGCCAGGGAATTGGTTCAAACCCATCGTCTTTCAAAACACCCGGCCTGTCTTTTAGCCGGAGGGGAACCCACCGTGACGGTAACCGGACCTGGTAAGGGAGGACGCAATACCGAACTCGCCCTGGCCATGGCGATCGAACTTAACGGTTTGGGGAAAATCAGTTTTCTAAGCGCCGGGACCGATGGGACCGACGGCCCGACCGATGCGGCCGGGGCCATGGTTGACGGCCGGACTTGCAACCGGGCCTTTCAAAAAGGGATCTCCCCTGAAACCCATTTACATAACAATGATTCCTATTCTTTTTTTAAAAAGGCCGGGGGATTGCTCATGACCGGCCCCACGGGAACCAATGTCATGGATCTTCATATCCTTTTGGTAAGATAGGCCAAAAGATTGCCCAATATAGGCGAGGCGGTAGCGGGATGCGAGGTTTTGGCAAAACTCAGCCAAAAATATTTGAAATTGGATGGTCATAGGGGGGCATGTACAATAATATCTGAGATAAGTTCTAAGTTTTAAAGTGAAGGAATTTATCCCATCAACTTGACCTATTCAAATGATTATTCCAAAAGGAGAATTAAATGCAAAACCAAATTACCGAACCGTGTGACCTCCTTGACAATAACGGGCTGTTGACCAATCCCGGGTATGCCACCAGGGCGCTCTGGAGATATGACCGAAAAAAAATCAAAGCCGGTTGGTATCGGGTTAAGGAATGGGATTATTATGCGATTCTTTCTATGGAAGACGGGTACGGCATAACCTTTACCATGGCCGACCTTGGTTATATAGGAACCGCGGCCGTCTGTTGGCTGGATTTCAAGGAGAGAACCTGCAAACAACTCGGAGCCATGTCCAGTCTCCCCATGGGGAAAATGGGTTTTCCGGCGACTCCCGATCAAGGAGAGGTTGCTTTTAGCGATAAAAAGATCAAACTCAAATACATCGTCTCCGGTTCAGAACGGATTATTCAGGTTGACGCCCCGGGGTATATCAATGAAAGGGGGGATAAGGGATTAAAGGGAGAGTTGGTATTATATCAGGCTCCGGATATGGACAGCATGGTCATCGCCACCTCCTGGAAGGAAAATAGGAGAGCTTTTTATTACAATCAAAAAATAAATTGTATGCCGGCTAAGGGATCGATAACCTTGGGAGACCGAACTTACCTGTTTAATCCGGAATCCTGCTTCGGAGTGTTGGACTGGGGACGGGGATATTGGACTTATAAAAACAGGTGGTATTGGGGATCGGCCTCGGGTTTGCTCAATGGTCACCCCTTCGGTTGGAATATCGGTTATGGGTTCAGTGATCGTTCACCGGCCACCGAGAATATGCTCTTTTATAAACATAAAGCCCACAAACTGGAAGAAGTAATTTTCCATATTGACACCGATAACTACCTGGCACCCTGGAGGTTTACCAGCAGCGACGGACGATTTGAGATGGATTTCAGTCCCATCCTCGACCGGCAAACCGATACGGAAATTATGTTTTTAAAATCGATTCAGCACCAGGTCTTCGGGACCTTTAGCGGAAAAGTGATCCTGGACGATGGTACCGAACTCCAGGTCGATAATTTCCTCGGGTTTGCCGAGGACGTGCTAAACTGGTGGTAATTTTTAATCAGTAAAATCCCGATGCTACCGGATGTCCAGCATTGACTTTTCTTGAATCGTTTTAGTTTCCCTCCGGAAATTCGAATTTCCGGATGGAAACACCTGGATTCCCGCATGAAGCTCTCGCCAGAAACCCTTTTTCAAAGGGTTTCTGGCCCCAGGTGATGATCGGTATCGAAGTGTTCTCATCCGGAAAGGTCTTTTCCGGATGAGAACGTTTTAGGTTTTTTAGTTTACATTTGAACCGGTCTCATCTATTTTGGTCTCAGCGTTTTTAAGGAGTGTTAGTAAAAATAATGATCGGAATATTTGATTCAGGGATAGGCGGGTTGACCGTGGTGCGGGAAGTTCTGGAAAAGCTTCCCCAGTACCGGATCGTCTACTTCGGCGATACGGCCCGGACCCCTTATGGGACCAAAAGCCAAAAAACCATTATTGAGTATGCCATAGATGATACGGAGTTCCTTTTGTCTCAAGGGGCCAAGATCATCATTGTAGCCTGCAACTCGGCCTCTTCGGCGGCTTTTGGCGCCCTCAAGGAACGATTCTCCGTCCCCATATTTGAGGTAATTCGGCCTGGAGTTGAAAAGACTCTCTCATTGACTCGAAAACAAAGAGTAGGGGTCATCGGAACCCGGGCCACCATCGGCAGCGGGATTTATGAAAGGTTGTTGAAAGAAGCCCGGGCTGAGGTCCAGGTCTTTTCACAGGCCTGTCCCCTGCTGGTCCCTCTGGTGGAAGAGGGATGGCTGAAAAGACCGGAGACCAAAAGGATTATCCGGAAATATCTATATTCCTTGAAGATGAAGCAGGTGGACACCCTGGTCCTGGGATGTACCCATTATCCGCTGCTTAAACCGATCATCCAGGCCAAGATGGGTCGCCGGGTTGAGGTGATCGACTCTTCTCAGGAAGTCGCTTTATGGGTAAAGGGGTACCTGGACAAGAATCCCGAAATTGCCGACAGTCTAACCCCCGCCGCCGACCAGAATGGACATCGTTTTTTTGTCTCCGATCTGACCCCGAACTTTGAACACATCGCCAGCCAGTTTTTAGGAAGATCAATACAATTGGAATTGGCTTAAAACCGGATCTCCATGGCCTTATAGGCGCAGACCGGCAGACAGGCCTCACAGATGATGCACCGTTCCCGGTTGAAAGAAACCTTCATCTCTTCCCGGTCCACCGAGAGGGCATTGGTGGGACAATGAGGGATACAGGCCGTACAATGGGAACACCGTTCCTTACTTTGCCTGACTTCCTGAGCCAAAGGTTCGACCTTGATCCCGATCTTTTTTAAATAATCCAATCCCCCGGACACGGCCTCCCTGCTGCCGTTCAGCTCAATGACCAATCTCCCTTCCGCTTTGGGCCGGACCGTGGCCTTCAGGATGTTGATCTGGCAATTAAAATTTTTTATCAGATTATAAGTAATCGGTTCTTCGATTAGGGCTGGGGGAAAAGTCAGGATGACCTTTTTCTTGGCCATAAAAATCTCCTTAAATTAAGTTGGTGTACGGTTTAAGGTCTAAGGTGTAACGTTTAAAGCATCAAACAGCGGATGAACGTCTTTATTACTCCTGTTTTCATCTAAAGTTCTTTAACCTTTAACCTTGAACCTTGAGCCTCGAACCTTTCTTTTTTATGCTCCCGGCAAGGGGGCTACCGGTTCGGTCAACAGAAATTTCCCTTTAAGCAGCCACTGCTTTAACAACTCGGCCACCTCTCTGGCCTTGCTGTAACTGGATAAACCACCGGTAGGAATCTCTTTGCCTTTAAAGGACATCTTCCCCGATTTTAATTCGGCATAATTGACTTCGCCCAGACTTTTCCCCGTGCCCTGGGGATAATCATGGCTGTAATCGACCACTTGGGCCCAGATGTCTTCATCCCTGACAGAGGTAAAGGCCACCATCTCTTCATCCAGGATCGGAATGGGGACCCCGATGCTGACCGCCAGGGTAGGGCCGTACCCGGTAAAAGATATCCCCCGCAGCCATTGGGCGCTCATCTGCTTCAAATCTCCAATGACAGCCAGGGTTCCGGCTCCGGCCCGGGGCACTTTATTTTTCCCTCTGGGTGCGCCCGGGTTGTGCTGAGTCCCGTGCCAGGCGACATAGCCGATCCCCCCCCCCAGAAATATCCTGGTCCCTATCCCTATGGTCCTATACAGAGGATCATTTAGAAGGGGAGAAAGTTGACCGGCGCTGCAGTAATTGGCATTACCCATTTTAGGGCGCAGGACTCCCATATAGGTATAGATAACCTTGTCGGATGGGTTGACAGCCACATTATAATTTTGATAACCGTTCCGGGGATTGAAGAGCACGGCGTCGTTGAAATCCTTGAGGGTCAAGGTAATTTCTCTTCTTTTCAGGGGATAGCAATCGGTCCCGTAACCGGTGGCCGTCAGAACCACTTTTTTCCCAGCCACCAGTTCTTCAATGACATGGGCTCCACCATATAAAAACTGACCCGGGTAAACTGCATTGCGCGGGTCGTCATCAGGCATGGCCGTGGCCCCCAGCAGGATATCCGCGGCGGCCCAGCCGGTATAAACCGGAACATTATTCAAGTAGGCCCGGCCTCCTCCCATCTTCATTTTGGGAATAGGTTGCTTGACGTTGAAATAGGCCCCCGAAGAACACATGGGGCTGAAGGTGCCGGTGGTGACCACATCCACTTCCTGGGCCACTTTTTTGGGACCTTTCTTTTTGGTCAGTTCGATAATTTCCTCAGCGGTCACTACAACCGCCTTTCCCTTTTTAATTTTTTCGTTGATTTCAGCAATGGTTTTGCTCATGGTCAAACCCTTCAGCAATAAAATAAAGTCCTTAAGACCGATAATCTCGCTTTTGAGGGATGATGTCAAGAGAAGAAATGACGCTGGTTCCCTGTTTCATCCCCTATGCAAATTCGAGGGTTACTCTTTCCAGCCATGTTCACCAATCAGACTGACAAAACGAACTCCCCCCAAATCCTCTTCCTCGAATCCTTCTTCGGTCCTGGTAATTTTTTTCAACGATTGAGAATACCGGTCTCCTACCGGGATAACCATCCGGCCTTTCAGAGCCAATTGTTTCCAGAGGGGCACCGGAATATCCGGGGAGGCCGCCGTGACAATAATGGCATCAAAAGGGCTCTCTTCCGGCCAACCCAGGGTGCCGTCATAGACTTTGAGCACTACATTGAAATATTTTAATGTATCAATGATCTTTCGGGCCTTTTGAGACAGAGATCGGATCCTTTCGATGGAATACACCTTCCTGGAAAGTTCAGCCAGAATAGCCGTCTGATAGCCCGACCCGGTACCTATCTCCAGGACTTTTTCCTGTCCTTTAAGCTCCAGGGCCTGGGTCATTAAGGCCACGATATAGGGCTGGGAAATAGTTTGCCGCTCTCCGATAGGGACCGGGTAGTCGCTATAGGCCTCACCCCATAAGGCTTCCTCCATAAACCAATGCCTGGGAATCTTTCGCATAGCGGAAAGGACCCTCGGATCATGGATCCCCCGGGGAATAAGCTGGTCCCGGACCATATTTTCCCGGGCTTTGTTTAAATCAATCATGATAACCTCCCATTAGGAGTAACAAATAAAAATTTCAGCATGTCCGGCAGGTTACTCGGGTCATCATCTTCAACCCTAAAGAATTTTTTTTACTAAAAATCGGTTCTTTATGCTATATAGTTTCCATCCGAAAAGAAACTTTCCGGATGGAAACTATATAGGACCAGTGAGAATAAGTGTCAATTAGAATTTGTTTTCGGAATTAATTCTATATTGTCCGACAAAAATCAGCCTGACAGGGACTTAATGGATGACCGGACCCATGAATATTAAAAGAATCGTGAAAAAATTGGGGATCATCCTCCTGGGGATGGTCATTTTTCTTTTAATCTCCATGTGGATCAAGGGAGTAGATTTCAAGTTCAGGGTGTTTATGGCCCTTTTTGCCGGATTATCGGCCTGGATGGGCATTTTTTCTCTGGTTGTTTGGTTGTGGAAAGAAACCCGTCAGGACAATGCAAAACAGGAGAAAGGGCGGGAATCCAATCTCTCCTCCTCCTGATTTTAGAAAAATTAACAACCGATTAAGCCGGGTTTGATTCGGGAACGCTTGGCTGCCGATTTTAGGGAAGAATCATGAAACAAAAAGAAAAATCTTCTCGAAATCCTATTCCCCCAAAGCCCCCGGAGGTGCTTGAAGAATTTATCGGCGCTTTCGTCGGCAAAGGATGGTTGAACCAGACGATCCGAATCAGACGTCGTGAACGAAGATACCGGATCTCCTGCTCTGAGACGGGATTCATCGCCTACCGGATCAACGATCACGGCGGTGTTTCACCGGGAATTCCCGGTTGGCCGGTATGTTTGGTTACCCAGGAACAAATTATCGGCGACTCGGATATGACCGGATTTACCTCAACCGAACCCAGCGTCTATGATTGGCTGCGTTTTATCATGGACGATGACTTAGAGTTGATTTGAAAGGTAATGGCTTATGAATATTATTGTTTCCGGTTCCTTGGCTTACGACCGGATTATGGACTTCCCGGGTTACTTTGCGGAGCATATCCTCCCCGAAAAAATCCATGTCTTAAACGTCGCCTTTATGGTAAACGGAATAAAAGAAAAGTTCGGAGGTACGGCCGGAAATATTGCCTATGCCTTGTCTTTAATGGGTGAACGGCCGGAAATTTCGGCGACCATCGGCCATGATTATCAGCGATATCTCGACTGGTTGACGAAGAACGGGCTCTCCACCAAACACATCAAAATCATCGAAGAGGAGTTCACCGCCGGGGCCTACATCACCACGGACCAGGCCGATAACCAGATTACCGGGTTCAACCCCGGGGCCATGAAATTTTCCTCTTCTTTTGATTTTAATCAACTTAATCCCCAAGAAACCCTTATGATCGTATCTCCCGGCAACCTGGAGGATATGAGAAACTATCCGCAGGATTGCAAGGCCCGAGGGATCGAATATATTTTTGATCCCGGCCAATCCATTCCCATGATCGAACCCCAAGACCTTCTCCAGGCCATAGAAGGTTGCCGGATTCTGATTACTAATGATTATGAATTGGAACTGATCATGAGCAAAACCGGCACCAGTAAGGCGGATCTGCTAAAAAAGGCCCAAACCGTTATTGTAACCCTGGGAGAATCGGGATCACGGATATTCACACCGGATAGGGAAATAACTATTTCTGCGGTTAATCCAAAGAAAGTGGAGGACCCGACAGGGGCGGGCGATTCCTACCGCGGGGGTTTGTTAAGCGGTCTGGTCCGGGGCCTGACTATAGAACGGTCGGCCAAGATCGGTAGTGTTTGCGCCTCTTTTGCGGTTGAATGTTACGGAACCCAGGACTACCGATTCAACAACGAGGAATTTGACGAGAGATTCAAGATCTGTTATGGATAACCCCCCGCTTTATTTGAAACTCTTCTTCTTGGGACCTTTTGCGGTTCCGGAAGGTTTCTGATGCTTTTCTAACGGGCAAGGCTTTCCTTTTTCGATCACCTGCTGAAGTGTTCCGCAAAACACGCCATTGACAGCCAGGCAGGCCGCATACTGGGCTTTCCCGTTATCGGCCTGGTCACATAGGAATGAACAAAATTTCACCGGATTACCTTCTCTTATCTGAGGTTCTTCAAAAGTCTTAACTATGCAAAATTAACCCCTAATAGG
>CAZSTT010000029.1:18422-25710 GCA_964609705.1 uncultured Thermodesulfobacteriota bacterium | reverse complement strand
GTCCCTTTATTTGAGTTGCTAAATGGACCGGCCGGATCAACGAGCAGCCTCGAACCCTATTTTCGTACTAAAGATTCGAGTCGTAAAGGCGGTTATCAAATCCCCTGACGACAATGTAAACTTTGTCGGTTAAAGATTCAACGGTAGCTGCGGGTGCGTCGGGCGTAAACCCACCGGAAACCATTGTCCACCCGCTGAAAAAACCCATCGTCGAATCCACCCGGGTCCCGTAGATCGCGTTGTCTTGCCCTCGCACCACGATATGCAACATCTGATTGGCGGTGTTCCAGGCCACTGCCGGCCCGGAGGGGGTAACCCCGGAGGGAAGAATAGACCATCCGCTGAAGGCTCCCATGGTAGTATTCACCGTTGAACCATAAATCCTGTTATCCATGCCTCTGACCACGATATGCAACTTACTGTCAGTCGGGTTCCAGGCGATGGCCGGGGCATTAGGGGTTACACCGGTCGCCAACACAGTCCATCCGCTGAAGGCTCCCATGGTAGTATTTACCGAAGAACCATAAATCCTGTTATCCATGCCTCTGACCACGATATGCAACTTACTGTCGGTCGGGTTCCAGGCGATGGCCGGGGCATCAGGGGTTACACCGGACGCCAACACGGTCCATCCGCTGAAGGCTCCCAGGGAGGCATCCACCGAAGAACCATAAATCCTGTCATCCATGCCTCTGACCACGATATGCAACTTACTGTCGGTCGGGTTCCAGGCAATCGCCGGGGCATCCGGGGTGACTCCGGTAGCCAAAGGGGTCCAGTCGTTGTTGAAGGAGGAATCCGGATTAAAGGATCCGAGGTATATCCGGTTATCCAGTCCCCTAACCGCCATGAAAAATTTGCCGGCCACGGGACTCCAGGCCACCGACGGCGCCGAAGGTGTGTGCCCATTTCCACCGATGTTACTCCAGACGGGCGAGACGAAGTAAGGGCGCATCATCTCATTGTCTTCATGCTCTACGATATGGCAGTGCCAGACGTAAAGACCGACGATGTCGAACTTGGCCCGGATTCGCGTGACTTCGCCCGGGTAAGCGATGACCGTGTCTTTTTCACCCGACTCCCAGGGCTCAGGCGCTCTGGGCGATCCACTAAGAGCCAGGTTGTCATCATCGAATGGTTCCCGGTTCACCACCTGAAAGGACACCAGGTGGAGATGGATGGGGTGGGCATCCGCTGTGAAATTCCAGATCTCCCACATCTCGGTGTCACCCGAGTTTGGATTCTCCGTGATGTCATCCATCCAGAGCAGGGGGTTTCCACCGGTTACATTGCCCAATCCATTTACGGTTACATTTCCTAAAAGCGCCTCTCTGGGCGCAAAGGGCGCACTGTTGGCATCGCAGGCGGGAGGTTCCAGACCAGGCACTGGGACGATGGGGATAATAAAGGCCCCCGTTCCATCTACGGCCGCACAAATCTCATCAGAGGATGCCTCGTTTAAGGACAGTTTCCGGGTGACTGTGGGCACGAGATCCACCCGGGGCTTCAACACCAGATTCGCCGGAGGGGTACTCGTATCGGCATTTACCAGGGCCACTACGACAAATTCCATCACCTGGCCGGTGGTTGCCGGATCCGCCGGGGTCTCAACCGGGAAACCGCCGAAAGGGGAATCCGGCGCGGTGTTGAGCATTCGGACCACCGTCCCGGCCGGAAGTCCGGTGAAATCCACGATCACATCGGCCCGCTCGGCATTTCCCATAAGAAGGGCTTTGTTAGGATTAGAGGCAGGTGTCAAAGAAGGAATTGTCCCGTCACCCGGGAGAACCGCGGTGCCGCCGGTCTGGATCTTGACTACCTGGGTCAGCAGGCCTCCTTCGGCCCCGATCTGGTAGAAGGGCAGCTCCGTCCCGTTCAGGGGACCACCCACTACGACCAAGCTCAAGTTGAGGAACCGAGAATTGTTGCCGTTGAGAAGCCTGAGCCGGTATCGTACGGGCTCCACGTTCTGAAAAGGCCAGGTCCTGCCGTTGACCACGATGGTGGTAAAGAAGGCTTCCGGGTTCCAGATGGGGGAGATATCCGAGGACGGGAGAAAGGGGATCTGAAGATCCTCCTCGTTCACGCCTTCGAAAAAGGCCCGTTTGTCCGGGTAGAAGAGTGAACCATTCGGGTTGAAGGATCGATCCTGGATGGCAATGGGGATTTCCCGGTAGGGCGGCGCACCATTGCCACGGGCAACCGGAAGCCACAGACCTTGTCCGGCCGTGGGGGCCGGGCCGGGAAGCGTGCCGCTCAGGATGTCCGTATCTCCGTCCCGAAGGAGCCAGAAGCCGGCAGGTCCGGCATAGACGTTCGACCGGGTCATGCCCAGAGCGTGGTCATGGTACCAGAGGGTCGTGGCCTTCTGCCTGTTCGGATACTGAAAGATAGCCGTTCCCGGAGCCGTATTGGTAAAGTCAAACTGACCATAACGGCTGCCCTTTGTGGCATACTCTGCGGGAATATTGTTCGCGTTGGGCAAGTACCAGGCCTCGGGGTAACCGTCGCTCTCAGGACCCACATGGGCCCCGTGGACATGGGTTACGATGGGAACCGGACCATGGTAGGGCGCCGGGTTCGATCCCCGGCAATCCGTCCTGTCCGTTCCATCCAAACACCCCGCTGCCGTAGGGTTTGCCCAGTGAAGGGTTTGATCTATGGCGTCTCCCAGGAGATGAGGGAGGAAGGCGCCCGTACCGTCGACCAATTCGTTGATCCATTTGACCCGCGTCGGCTGGTTTACCACAGCCTCAACCGTGAAAGCCGGGTAATTGAATGTGGCGGGATTGAGAATCGAGCCATAACTCCAGACGGTGGTCGCCGGGTAATTATTTGGCGCACCGGTTGGTAAGATCTGCTGCTGGAACTGGCGCACGGCGATTTCATAATAATCCGCTCCAGCCACGGTTCCGCTGCTCGGCATCACCGGAGGGATGATGAGCGCCTGACCGAATTTGGGAATGGCCGTCCAGTCCAAAAGGCAGATGTTCGATCCTGGAAAAGCTGCCAGAGTTCCCGCCGGACAAACAATAGTGGGAGGATTCAGAATACAGATCGACGAAGTCGGCGATGATTGTACCGTGCCGGAGGGACACACTTGAGCGAGCGCGGGAAGACCTTGTAGAAATAGAAGCATAACCAGCCCTCCCCACAAAAAGATCCCCTTTCTCCATTTTTTAATTTTCTTCCTTTTTTTTGTTTTTTCCATGAGTTCTCTCCTTTCCTTAGAGACCTCCAATTAAACGGGTCAACAGATCCACAAACCCAGAATAAGCTGAAATTATTTAAAATTTAGTGCATTGTCTAAGGCACCTTACTGATATTGTTAAATGTAGCTCGGTAAGAGATTAAAAAGTCTCCAATATCTTTTCCCTGGCGAAAGCCGGAGTCCGGTAATAACTGAACTCTCCCAATTCCGGCTGTCGTAAGATATCAGGTTGAAATTCACCGGCTAATCCCGCCGATGAGGGGGCATTCTGCCAAGGCGGTCGGGCGCTGGGTTAATGGAAAAGGCCCGTACCGCTCAGGCTCATGAGGTCAGCAAACGTGAAAGGATTTTGGGGGGGATTTGTTTTGAAAGGGCGATAAGATTGGAATGATGAAATTCCCCGGAGTTTCGGTTAAGACAAAATGGGCTATGGAAGGTGGAACCTTTAAAACAAAAAAAGATTCAGTGCCATTGAGGGAAACCTTAACTCGGCATTTTGGGCAAGTTGGAGAATAATTATTAAAATGTTTATCGAGGGTGATGACTATGAGCGAGAAGGAAAAAAAAAGCAGTAAAAGAAGGAATAGGGTCCTTTTATATAATGGAAAGGGTGATGACATGGCGATCATGTACTCATGTTTTCTTTGGTTTTTCATTTTATTTTTGGTAGCATGAATGCCTGCTCTTTTTTTTTGTAATAATATTATGACATTATTTGGGGAACTCTATAACGGAATAGCTGTATTTTTTGAATAATAATACTGTATATTGATGCTAATTAGTTCTCATCCGGAAAAGACCATATTCCGGATGGAGCGATCAGCCATCAGCCTTTAGCCATCAGTAAAATACTTTACTGTTAACGGGTTAGCTGAATGCTGAAAGCTTCAGCCGGAAATTTGGAGTTTCCGGATGAAAACTAATTACTGAACAATGGGATGCCCCCTTTTTCTTACGAACGAACCTATTATTTTTGAAAGGTTTTTTTTCTTATGGTTGAGTTCAAGTATTCCAATGTGGAGCGGGAGATGGTGGTCTATGGCTATGATTCGGTGGTCCGGAGTCATTGCCGTAACTGCCATGGCGGATGCGGGGTCCTGGCTTATGTCAAGGACGGTAAAATTGCCAGGATAGCCGGCGACCCGGATTGTCCCGTCAGCCACGGGACCCTTTGCAGCAAGGGGTTGGCCTCTACCCAACTCGTCTATCACCCGGACCGGCTTACCTATCCGCTGAAACGGAAAGGCCCCAAGGGAAGTGGAAAATGGGAACGCATCTCCTGGGATGAGGCCCTGGAGACGATTGCCGATCGGATCCTGGCCTACAAGGAAGAGTTCGGCGCCGAATCGGTCGTTTTCGGATACGGGACCGGCCGGGAAAATGAAGCGGTCATCTATCGGATTGCCAATCTGCTGGGGTCTCCCAATGTGCTGACCGCCGGCCATTTCTGCTACGGTCCGCGGATCGCCACCAGCATCCTGACCTGCGGTACCAACCCGATCGTCGATTATGAAAATCATCCCCAGTGTCTCCTGATGTGGGGAAACAATGTGGTCATCAGCAACCCGGATTGTTACAAGGGCGAACCTTTTTCCGTGGCCCTGGATGGGGGGGCGAAATTGATCGTTGTTGATCCCCGGCTGACCCGGGCTGCGGCCCGGGCCGATGTCTGGCTCCAGCTTCGTCCGGGGACGGACACGGCCCTGGCTCTGGGTCTGGCTCGGGTCATCGTCAACGGAGGGCTCTATGACCGGGAATTTGTCGAGAACTATACCCATGGGTGGGAAGCGTTCGTTAGACGGGTGAATGAATATCCGCTGGAAAAGGTAGAACGGATCACCTGGATTCCCCGCCAAAAGATCGAACAGGCGGCCCGCCTCTTTGCCCAGACCAAACCGGCGGCCATTCAGTGGGGAGTGGCCATCGAGCAACAGAACACCTGTGCCGACAACGACCGGATCCTCCTCTGTCTCATGGGGATCACCGGCAACATAGATCGTCCCGGCGGTCAGGTGCTCTTCAAGACACCGCCCATACACAACGTGGGTAAATTCGGGGCCCATGGGATGCTGCCGCCCGAGCAGGCGGCCAAACGCCTGGGGGGAGACCGTTTTCGTCTGGCCGGCCGATTTGCCATCATCCAGCCCAAGGCAGTCTGGGATGCCATTCTCGATGAAAAACCCTATCCGGTCAAAATGCTCTTCTTCCTCAGCTCGAATCCGCTTATAACCAGGGCCAACGCCCGTGAGGTCTACCGGGCCCTGGAAAAGGTGGACTTCATGGCCGTGGCCGATTTCTTTTTGACCCCGACCGCGGAATTAGCCGACATCGTCCTGCCGGCCTCCACCTGGCTGGAGATGGACTACATCGGTGATTATTGGAAACGTCACGGCCGTCTCCTGCCGCGCCGCAAAGTCGTCCAGATCGGGGAGTGTCGCTCGGACCACGAGATGCTCAACGACCTGGCTCATCGTCTCGGGCAGGGGCCGTTTTGGTGGGAGACCTTCGAAGGCGGTCTGGACTACATCCTGAGACCCATGGGCATTACCTGGCAGGAATTTAATAAAATGGACTGCATCCGGGGAGAGGTAAAATACGAAAAATATAAAGAGGCGGGGTTCTCCACTCCAACCCGGAAGTTCGAGCTCTCAAGCACCACCCTGGAGAAGATGGGCTACGATCCCTTGCCGCAATTCAGGGAACCGCCGGAAAGCCCGGTCAGCACGCCGCAACTCTATGAGAAATACCCTTATATCCTGATCACCGGCGCCAGGCAGCCGGGTTTTTTTCACACTGAAAATCGCCAGGTTCCCTGGCTCAGGGAACTCCACCCGGACCCGATGGTCGAAATCCATCCGGATACGGCCGCCAAAGAAGGCATTCAAGAAGGGGACTGGGTGATCATCGAGTCTTTACGGGGCAAGGTCAGGCAGCGGGCCAAACTTTTTGCCGGTATGGACCCCCGGGTCGTTGCCGCCCAGCATGCCTGGTGGTTTCCGGAAAAAAAAGATCCGGGCCACGGCTGGGACGAATCGAACATCAATATCCTGACCGACAACGCCTATGAGACCATGGACCCGGCCATGGGGGCCACCAGCATCAGGACGCTGCTGTGCAAGATCTACCCGGAGGAGAAAAGGGGGCTGGCGCTAACCTGAAAGGCGAGATTTCACCTACGTCATTCCGGCGAAAGCCGGAATCCAGGGAGGCGGGAATGAATAAACAATCCGCGGTATACATTCTGGCAAGCAAAAAAAATGGTACCCTCTATATCGGTGTGACATCAAATTTGGTCAAAAGAATATGGGAACACAAAAACATTATGGTAGAGGGATTTACCAAACGCTATAATGTTCATCTACTGGTTTGATATGAATTACACGAGAATATTGAATCCGCTATTGAGAGAGAGAAACAATTGAAAGAATGGAAGAGAAAATGGAAATTGGAATTGATCGAGAATATTAATCCGGGATGGGAGGATTTATATTACAAAATTGTTTGACTGGATTCCGGCTTTCGCCGGAATGACGCTGAGAGTAAATTGGTGCAGATAAGAAAAGTGAGGATGTGAGAGCTTATGAAAAAATATACCTTGGCGATTGATGAAAAAGCCTGCTGGGGCTGTAAAAGCTGCGAGGTGGCCTGCAAGCAGGAAAATCAGGCCTCGGAGGGAATCCAATATATTTCCGTTTCTGAAGACGGCCCGAAGATATCCGACGGCAAGCTTGATTTTGTCTACCGGGTCAATCTCTGCCGCCACTGCGATATCCCTGAATGTCTTGATTCCTGCCCCGTGGAAGCGATCACCAAGCGGGACGACGGTCTGGTGATTCTGGATGACGAGGCCTGCAACGGCTGCACCGCCTGCGTCGAAACCTGTCCCTACCAGGCGATTGCTTTTGATGAAAAAGCCGGCAAGGCCCGCAAATGTAATCTCTGTCATCACCGGGTGGACCAGGGCCTGATCCCGGCCTGTGCCGATAATGTCTGCCTGGCCCACTGTATCTATTTCGGTCCACCTGACCGGATGGAGCAGATGATAAATGATAAAATTTGGTTAAAGGAAAGATTGGC
>CAZSTT010000029.1:0-18322 GCA_964609705.1 uncultured Thermodesulfobacteriota bacterium | reverse complement strand
CATCAGTGAAATGCTGGTCCGGAACGGCCGGATGTATTCAGACGAGGTGGCCCTGGTGGAACGGAACCCCGGGGAAAAGCGGCGTGTCGAGATTACCTGGAAGGAGTTTGACCGGCAGGCTGACCGTATGGCCAATTTCCTTCGGGAAAGAGGCATCGGAAAAGGGGACAAGGTCGTTCATCTTATGCACAATTCGATCGACTGGCTGACCGCCTACTTCGGTATTATTCGCACCGGGGCCTGGGTGGTCCCGCTCAACTTCCGGTTTACCAGCGAAGACATCCGATACTGCATCGATGTGGCCGAACCCCGGATAGTCCTGTTTGGTGAGGAATTTACCAAAAGAATTGATTCTATCAGGGATAAGCTTTCTTCGGTGGAGACCTTTCTCTGCGCCGGCGAACTTATTCCAAGCTACGCCGATTCATTCTCCGAAGCCCTTGGGAATTCTTCGGATAATCCCTTTCCTCAGGATATAGGACCGGATGACCCCTGCGGACTTTATTTTACCTCCGGCACGACCGGTCAACCTAAACCGATCCTCCTGACCCACAAGAACCTGGTCTCTGTC
Organism: uncultured Thermodesulfobacteriota bacterium; assembly: GCA_964609705.1. Taxonomy (GTDB): domain Bacteria; phylum Desulfobacterota; class RBG-13-43-22; order RBG-13-43-22; family RBG-13-43-22; genus RBG-13-43-22. The sequence continues at coordinate 17,751 of CAZSTT010000029.1, read as the reverse complement.
TGTATCACTGAAAATAGGCACCACGGCCAGACGCACCAGGACAAATTCATTCTCATTCCGCCCCTCTATCACACCGGCGCCAAGATGCACTGGTTCGGAAGTCTGATTGTCGGCGGACCGGCGGTAATCCTTCAAGGGTTTTCGCCCCAGTGGTTGCTCGAGGCCGTGAGTGAAGAAAAAGGAACGATTGTCTGGCTCCTGGTCCCCTGGGCCCAGGACCTGCTGGTCCAATTGGACCGAGAGGAACTGAAACTGGAAAACTATTCGCTTTCCTCCTGGCGTCTCATGCATATGGGGGCTATGCCCATTCCGCCCTCTCTTATCCGGCGCTGGAGAGAATATTTCCCCGGCATGGCCTACGACACCACTTATGGCCTGAGTGAGTGCACCGGACCCAATTGCATCCATCTCGGGGTTGAAAATACTCATAAAGTGGGGGCCATAGGGAAACCCGGTTTTAACTGGGAAGCCCGGATCGTCGATGAGCAGGGAAATAATGTTCCCAGGGGGACGCCGGGGGAACTGGCCCTCCGCGGGGACGGGGTTATGAGGGAGTATTACAAGAATCCCGAGGCCACAGCCAAGGCCTTGAAGGAAGGATGGCTCTACAGCGGAGATATCGTTAAAGAGGATGAAGACGGCTTCATCCATATCGTCGATCGAAAAAAGGATATCATCATAACCGGCGGTGAAAATGTCTTTCCCGTGGAGGTGGAGAATTTTTTCCACACCCACCCGGCCGTCAGGGATGTGGCGGCTTTCGGATATCCGGATGATCGGTTGGGGGAAATCGTCGCCGTGACCATCGATCTGAAACCGGATAAGGACCTGACCGAAGAGGAAGCCCTTAAGTTTTCCGAAACGTTACCGCGTTACAAACGGCCCCGGAAGATTTTTTTCGGTCCGGTCCCCAGAAACCCTACCGGAAAGATCGAGAAACCGAAGCTGAGAAAGCAATACTTCGGGCGGGAAGAAGCGGTTAATCCATTCTAATGTTAACCGTCGGCCGTCAGGGAATAGGCCGGGCCATTGCCTCGATTTTCCCCGAAGCCGGAGCCAAAGTCCTCATTTCGGATAAGACATTGTTCCCTTCATTCACAGATTGAGAGGGGGAAGCGGGATTACCACCCCCAAAAGGTTTATCCCTATCCTTTTCGATGAACCAATTCGATGCTTACATTGTCCGGGGCTTCGATAAAGGCGATGCGCGCGGTCGGGCCAAAATCCATAGGATCGACCGTAAACTTAACCCCGTTTTTTTTCAGGTCCCCGCAAAATCCGTCGAAATCCCCATCCACTCGGAACCCGAAATGATCCGTTCCCCACTCTACTCCCTTTTTCTCATCAACCTGTTCTCCCGGTCTCTGGCCGCGAATAATAATGGTGGCCCCTTTGAAGGACACAACAATAGAAGGCGCCCCGCGGACTTCCGAGCTGCTGACCACCCTTCCTTCCAGTTTTTCCGCGTACCAGGCGGCTGTTGATTCAGGGTTTCTACTGACGAGGTGAACATGGTCAAAAACAAAATTCACGTTACTCATAATAGTTTTCCTTTCTCTGAATAATGGGGAGAGACCCAAGAGTCTCTTTTGACTTTCCACTTTCCTGATTTTCCGTAATCCGGATCATCTAGGAACTGATGGAAGCCTATTTCAACCTCAGGCGACCCGCCCACCCGGATAAGGGGGTCCGCCGGCATAGACTTCTTCTGCCAGGATTAATCCCGATCGTTTCGATTCCTCCCAGCGCCCCTTGATTTGATAGGAGATGGCTTCAGAGGTGAGAACATTGGCGGATACCAGGGCCTGGGCTGCAGGAGAGGGAAACGCCACTTTCTTCCGGCAGGCCAGTTTATTTTGCCCGGCGGGCTGCAACGACAGGGAAGGGATCACTTGGGGATAGCCATCGGGTCCCAGCCAGGCCAGGACTTTGACGGCGGCCAACCGGGCGAATTCAAGTTTGACGGCCAGGGGGATGATCACGCCATTTCGGGGTGTTTTTCGGTCATGGCCTTGGTTGACGGCCGTTAACCGGGCCAACCAATAATCTTTGAGCACCTGGAGTTTGGAAATGGCAAAGGTCCCTTCCAATGAGAGCAGACGGATGACCCCGGCATTACGGACGCCGGTGTAGGCGTTGTAGCGCAAAAGGGAACTGCTCTTTTGTTGGTCCACATAGGGTCCGCTATTCTGGAATTCGATAAAGTCTCCTTTGAGGACCCATCCCCGCAGCTCGGGGGTAACCACGAGGATACCTACGCGGGAATCCTCCAGGAGGTTTTTGATGCTTTTGCGCAACAGGAAATTACCAAAAAAAAGGGTGTCCTCCTGATCTTCGGCCGGACGCATTGAAATGCAGGGCACCACATTGGGGAGGCCCTCGGACGAGCGGGTGGCCAGAAACTTGGGGGTCATCTCCCCGCGTAAAGCGGCCAGTAAATCAGGGTGCTGTTGGAGAAGGGACATGGCAGGTCTTTCTATTCACTATTCTTCGCCATTGACAGATAGACGATTTGAATCACCAGAATCTGCTCAATATCATCTCTGATGATTAGAATCCAGAAGTCAGAATTCAGGAGGATAAACTCAGAAACCTGGTAATGATCTATTCTCATTCTGAATTATGAATTCTGGCTCCTGGCTCCTGAATTCTAAAATTTTAAATCTCTTTGGTTGCTCTTTATCCGGTCGCCCCCGACCAGACGGCTGTCGGGACCAGTTCCACCGCAGTCCGGTGCAGGGTTTCCATCATGCTCCGGGTTAACAGGGGCGTTGTTTCCAGCAGGTAAGGTAAATCAAGCCGATGGTATTTGGGTTGGCCTAAATTAGTGTAGGCCAGCAAATCCCAACGCTGTACCGTCGGCAAAGCCTCCTGGATAAAGTCCCCGATCCATCGAATATTTTCCGAATCATCGGTATATCCGGGGATAACGGGGGTCCGAATCCACATCGGTTTCCCGGCAGCCGCCAGGCGTCGGGCATTCTCCAGGATCATGGCGTTAGAAAGACCGGTGGCCCTCCGGTGTCTTTCCTCATCCATCAGTTTAAGGTCGAATAATATCAAATCCGCCCAGGGTAATATCTTCTCATAACGCTCCCAGGAGACGGCACCGCTGGTATCCAGGGCTACATGCACCCCGGCTTCCTTACAGCGAGGCAGGATTTGGCTGAGAAAATTTGTCTGCATCATCGGCTCGCCGCCGCTAAAAGTGACGCCTCCCCCTGAAGTCTGGTAAAAGACCTGATCTTTTAATAATTCGCTAACCAACTCCTCGGGGGTAAAGCAGCGTCCGATAATTTCCAGGGCCCCTGTCGGACAAGCATCCCGGCATTTTCCGCAAAGGGTACACCGTCCCCGGTCGATTTGCATCCCTTCCGGCCCAAGGTTTAATGCCTTTTCCGGACAAGCCTTAAGGCAATCCTTCAAGCCAAGGCATCGAACGTCATACCACATCAGATCGGGCCCGGGACGCAGCCCTTCCGGATTATGGCACCAGGGGCAGCGCAGGGGGCAGCCTTTAAGAAAGACCGTGGTGCGGATACCGGGTCCGTCTTCGGTGCTGAATTGCTGGAGGTTGAAGATCAGGCTGCTGTCCATCGCAAGGTCGGCCATCTCCTGATGGTTTGGAATATTCGAGTCTCTCCAGTTCCCTGTTTAAGGGAAAGAAAGTTGGTTTCATCGTTCCTGTTCAAACCGTGTGGGACTCCCGGGCAATGATCTCGTCCTGGATTTCCTTCCCCAGACCGACAAAATAGGCGTTGTAACCGGTAACCCGTACCAAGAGGTTGCGGTATTCATCAGGGAACTTTTGGGCCTCCCGGAGGGTGTCGGCGTCGATCATATTGACCTGCAGGCAGGTACCCCCCACTTTTCCATAGGCCCGTAACAGGCTTTTGAGCTTCTGGCGTTGTTCGGGATTCCGCAAGAGGTTCGGGCTGAAGCTCATGGTATGACTGGCGCCGTTGGGTGCGGTCTCCAATCCCAGTTTGCCGACACTCTTGATGATTGAGGTCGGTCCTCGGCGGTCGGCCCCATTGACCGGGCAGACGGCGTTGGAAAGGAACTGTCCCCGACGGCGTCCATCGGGCGTCGCGGCGGTGGTCGGCGCATAGGCGATCCAGTAGTTCCAGGATAGATAACCGCCTCGATAGCGCTTTCCGGTAGAGGAGATATGGGTAAAGGCCTCTTCGGTCCAAAAACGGCTGATCTCGCGGGCGATCTCATCCGCATAGTCGTCATCGTTGCCATACTTGGGTGCCTTGGTCAGCAAGGTCCGGCGTAAACTCTCCTGCCCTTCAAAGTTGGCCCGGATGGCCTTAACCAGATTTCCCATTGTGATCCGATCATCTTCATAAACCAGCTTTTTTACAGCGGCCAGGCTGTCGGCCACGGTGGCCAAGGCCACTCCCTCCACCGTTAAAAAATTATAACGAGCCCCGCCCGCGTTGCAGTCCTTGCCGTTTTGCAGGCAGCCGTCTACCAGGGCGCTCAGGTACGGGACGGGTTCCCAGCGGGCCCGACCGGCATCGGCCAGGTTGTTGGCCGCAATGAGCCGTTCCAGGATGGCTTTGAGCTGTTGTTTAAAGGCCTCCATAAATTGAGGGAAGTCCTTAAAATTTTTCGGGTCACCGGTGCGCGGCCCGATCTGTCGGCCCGTGGCCAAATCACGGCCATCGTTTAAAACCAATTCGACGGCTTTGGCCAGATTCAGATTAACATCCACGGTGCCGGAGCGGTCGTCGCCGATCAGGGTGTTTTCCAGGCAGCCCACCGGCGCGTAATCCCAGAGCCTTTCTTCCGGAAGGCCCTGCCAACGCAAACCGGCCATAGAATTTTCGTCAAAGTTGATCAGGAAAGGAGACCCCTGGGCCTTAGCCAGCATCTCCACCATGTGATCGAGTAAGCGGTCGGAGGTGCCGTCGTGGATGCGGATATTGGGCTTGGGTTCCAAAAGGTTCATCTCTTCGATAACTTCCAGCATCAGATAGGTCAGGTCATTGGCGGCGTCATGGCCCTGGGCGTCCATCCCAGCCAGGGTTATAAGCTGGCCGAAAGAAGAATTGATACCCTGATTGGTACCGGCCCAGCCCTGATAATCATAGACATAATTATGTTTGATCCACAAGCATTGCAGCCATTCGCGAGCAGACTCCTCGGTAAGACGTCCCGCTTCCAGATCCGCCTGAAAGAAGGGGTAAAGGTACTGATCCACCCGTCCCGGCGACAGACCGGGCCCCGGGTAGCTTTCAGCGGCCATGGCCAGCATGTGGGTGAACCAAAGGGCCTGCAGGGCTTCGGGAAAGGTTCCGGGGGGAAGCCAGGGGACCTCTTGGCAAATTCGGGCGATCTCCTGCAACTCGTCCCGGCGCATCTTGTCGGTTTCGTCAGCGGCCAATTGGTCAGCCCGGAGGGCATAGCGGTCAGCCAGGTCGCGCGTGGCCTCCGCCGAAATCATGATCGCCCGGGCCATATTCTTTTGTTCGCCCCTACTCCCAGGATCATTGAACAGAACCTGGGCCTCATCCCAGATTCCTTTCCAACCAATTTTGAGGATTTTGGGGTAGTTGGGTATCAGATGACCGGGAACAGCGGCACAGTTTCCCACCCCAACGCTGTTGAGTCCATTCCAGACCTTGAGGAAGGTTTGCTCTTCCCGGTCCCGGAGACGGGCTTCGTCTTTCTTGAGGCAGCGGGAGAGGGCCGTGCTGAAATGGGAGCCAACGATCAGCTCTCCTTCCAATATTTCAACTGGCAGATAAGAGCGAATCAGCTGGCGGAAGAAAAGGGCCTGACGGATGACCAGGGGTTCGTTCCAAAAGCCGGCCGGCAACTCCACCAGCCGGGCTGAAGCTGACAGATAACTGCGAAATCCTTTATGAAACAGGGCCATTTCAGGAACATTGGTCCAGTTCCAGATGGAATACACCGTGTCCCAGGGGGTGCCGGTGGTATAGGCGCGCACTTCATTGGTGTATTCCCGTTCGTAAAAGGACCAGAATTCCCGGCGTAAGCTTTGCACTCGGGGCGAAAGGGTTGAAGACGCCGACCATAAATGCCGGGGGGAAACGGCGCAGCTTGATGCGGTGGTCATGGATTTACCTCCGTTGGTTTAAGTCGACCTTTGAAAAATGTCTCCTTTTGCCCAATCTCCCAAATCAGACTCAAATATTATTCTTCGATCTTGGACAAAATTGAAAATTTTTCAAAGGTGCCGACTCCTGAAGCTTAAAACCAGGATGAAATCTCGTTTAAAAACGCCACCCTCCTGCCGAGGCAGATTGGAACAGGATGCCATCCGGAAAATAACATGAGGAAGCCCAAAAAGCAATGTTCAGATTTCGGGTTTTCAGGTTTTTAGAAGGACGGGAGGTTGAAGATCAAGGATTAGAGAAAACTTATCTCTGGTGAAGACCTTGACATCAGATGCATAATTAGTATCATGACCCAGTCATTCCTTTTCTAAAAATAAACCTCATAGAGGAAAGGTACCATTCATGAAGCGATATCTGGGCGAGGAAGAAATAAAACGGGCCAAGGCGGATAAAAATTTAAGGAAGGGAATTATTGCTGAAATTGAAGAGAAACTGGAAATCGGAAAGCCGCGGCCGGTGACGGTTGATGGACCCGACCCGGAAACCGGGTATAAAATGGGCGCCTACCGGATGACGCGGAGGGTGGCGACCGAAGACGCCATACGACAATTCTGCGACGCCATCGGCGACTTCAACCCGCTGCATCGCGACCGGGATTACGTTAAGAACACCCGGTACGGCGGCATCATCGCTCCTCCGCAGTTTTTGGGGGCTATTGCCCCTTATTCAGGGATCGCCAAAGCGGCAGAAGGTCTGGATTTTCATGTCGCCCGGGTCGACGCCGGAGTTAACGTCGAATGGTTTAAGATCATCAGGGAGGACGACCGGTTTATGGTCTTCGAGTATCCAACCTCGGTGAAAGACATAACCCGTGAAAATACGGCCCTGCAATTTTTAGTCAATGGAAACAGGGTGTTTAAAAATCAAAGGGACGAAGTAGTGGCCGTGGTGGATATTGCCGGGATTGCCGTGGTTCTTAAAGACCCTTCCTCCGGTAAGGTTCAGGTCGGGAAACCGCCGCAATTTCGCCGGTTCACCATTCGCCAAGTGGAAGACTGGTATGAGCGGGCGGAAAGAGAAGAGCTCCGGGGCGGAAATCCACGATTTTGGGAAGAGGTCCAGGTAGGGGATGAGCTTCCATCGACGTACCACTTTTTTACCCTGGCGGAAGCATTTGCCTATTCGGCGGCCATGGGCAAAAGCGTCAGCTGGAAAACCCATATGACCCACAACCGGAACGGGTGGAAAGATATGATCAACCCGGAGAGCGGCCTCCCCGATTTCCTGCACTGGCACCTGGGAGACGCCGCCGCTCAACGGCTGGGCATGCCGCGGGCCAATTGTCTGGGCATGCAAATGCGGGCCTGGCTGGGACGCCTGATTTCGAACTGGATGGGCGATGACGGATTCATCAAGAAAATGGGGGACCAGCTTCGCGGGGTGTTGTATCGGGATTCCCTGGCGCTGTGCAAGGGAAAGGTCGTCAAAAAAACCGTAGAGGACGGGGCACACCTGGTCGAACTGGCGGTCACCGTTGAAGACCATGACGGCAACTTTATGATACCCGGGGGATCGGCCACGGTCGTCCTGCCGTCGAGGAAAATGGGAATGGAGACCGGGATCTCATAGAGGTGTGAATTAAAAGAAGACCGGCTTCTCTCAACCGTAAAAAGGATTTTTCCGTTTGGACTGGGCGAAAGAAAAGGTTATAATAATCCCATCCCAAAAACAACGGAAGAGAAAAAAGGCCCCAGGATGAGAGAAAAGAAAAAAGAAGATCCGGAGACGAAAATCGAACCGACAGAACCTTCCCGGAAGATGCCGGACCTGAAAAAACGGATCATCCGTTATGGCCGGAATCGGGGCGTCGATTTAATCGGCTTCGCACCGGTGGAACGCTGGGATGAAGCCAATGAAGTGCCCCCTGAATTTCGCCCCCAGGCTATCTGGCCGCCTGCCAAAACCGTGATCGTCCTGGGGCTGGAAATGCCCCTGCCCATTGTGGAAACAACCCCCTCCGTGGTCCATATGGAGATGTACAAAACATCGAATGTGGAACTGGATCAATTGGCTTATGACCTGACCCGCTATCTCAATCGCCTGGGCCACGCCTCCTTCTTCTTCCCCCGGGATGGTTATGGCAGCATGAAGGCCCTGAAGGAAAATAACCGGGCGGCCTTTGCTCATATTCCCGCAGCCAAGTATGCCGGTCTAGGGACGGTGGGAGCCAGTCATAATCTTCTCACCCAGGAATTCGGCCCCAGGGTCCGTTTCGTTTCGGTATTCACTTCGGCCCGGATCCCCCCCGATCCCATGATTAAAAAAGAGCTCTGCATCAAGTGTGAAGCCTGCGCCAAGTGCTGTCCCAAAAAAGCAATTGGCATCAGGCCCGACCGGGTGGTCGGCGATTATGACGATCAGGCCTGTCTGGGAATGGCTGATGAACTGGTGGCCAGGAGGTGTTTCCCTTGCGGAATCTGCACCAAGGTCTGCCCCATCGGGCGGGACCGCACCCTCTATAAGCAGCCCGGGATTATGAAAAAATATCTGCGGGAAAAAGAGGCCCTGGCGGCCGACCCCGAGGACCCCGAATACCAGGCCTGGATTCATCTGCGCACCTACGGGGTGGCCCGGGGGAAAAAGGGGGAAGGGAAAAAGGCCGTTGGCGGCCCGGAGGGTAAGGGTTCATAAATTACCCCATTTATTAAAAGGATCGTATTTTAGATTGCTTTCACCGCCGAGCCGCAAAAGGGCGCAGAGAAGAATATTTTTAGCTTTCCGTTGAGAAGACGGAAAGCAACAAGAGTTCTTTGAATTTGCCTGCTCTCACAGGCAAATTCAAAATCTTAAACTTTGCGTACTCAGCGTCTCGAACGAGTCCTGTTTTTATAGGGACGAGTGGGCGGTGAACCGTTTTAGAACCAACGAAATTGCAGGAGAAGGCTATGAATCTGGAAGAATTTTGCGACCGTTTTCAGGCCCTTCAAAACCAGGGTTCCGGGACCCCGGAATTGGGGGAGGGGGGCCGGCAGCTATTACAGAACTTCCTCCAAAACTCCTCTTGGTTGGGGGAATTCCTTCAGAAATTTATTATCGCTCCGGCCTTCCTTTCCGATCACCCGGTCTCGGTTTTCGATAATGAAATAAGGCTTTACCGAAGCCCTGACAAATCCTTTTCCCTGCTGGCCTACATCTGGGACAGCCGGGGGCTCTGCCCTGTTCATGATCACGGGGCCTGGGGTATCATCGGAGGTTTAATTGGTTCCTTAAGGGAAGTCAGGTACCAAAGAGTGGACGAAGGGCAGGTAGAGGGATACGCCGAACTGAAACAAATTTCCGATTCCCTGATTAAGCCGGAAGAGGCCCGGATGATCCTTCCCCTGGATAAAGGCATCCATCAGACCGGATCGGCTGATGATCAGTTAACCATAACCATCCATATCTATGGGAGAAGCCTCCGGCGGGGGTATATCCATTATTTCGATCCAGCGGAAAAAAAAGTCACTCGAGCCTCCCAGCGAATTCCCTTTCGAAAGATATTAGCCCTACAGGCCCTGACTTTACTGGAAGAAACAGTCGGGAAAAAGTTTTTAACCCGGGATCTGATTAAATGCTTGCCGGAGGACTTAGTCCAAGAGTTCCGGGGGACTTCCTCGATCCCTGATACGTACCTGCAGGAATAATCTTTTTCGAATTGTTGAGGAATAAAGAAACAAACGGGCAGATGAAGGGAATGAAATAGGCTCTGGTTTGGTTTAATGCTTGGGTCAAGAGAAGACTTGATCCCATTGCCTCTATAAATGATAACAAAGGTCAAATGGAGACCTTCACCCCGGTCCTACCAGTCGATAGGAAAATAATCTTTCAGAAATTTGCCGGACCAGTGTTTCCCGGTTAAAATCCCATCAAAGAAGGGATCGCAGATCCTGGCCGCTCCATCCACAATGTCCAGGGGGGGCTGGAAATCATGCACTTCCTGTTTATATTTAGAAAGTTCCAGGGGGTCTTCATCGGTAACCCAGCCGGTATCCACCGCATTCATATAAATCCCATCTCTGGCTAAATCTTCTGCAGAGGTATGGGTCATCATATTCAAAGCTGCTTTAGCCATGTTGGTATGGGGATGTCTATCATCCTTCTTAAATCTAAAAAATTTACCTTCCATGGCGGTCACATTGACAATATGCTTTTGCCCGGTATAATCGCGCCTCATTAAGGGGGCCAATCTATTACATAATACAAAGGGAGCCACGGCATTCACCAATTGAACTTCGAGCATCTCGTCCGTTGGTATTTCTCCCAGACGTAAACGCCAGCTATTGGTCTTGCGCAGATCCACCTGTTGAAGATCGGCATCCAGCTTTCCTTTTGGAAATACTTCCTTAGAGGCTAGTGATTGATCATGACTATAAGGAATTTGTGATAGTTGGGCGGATTCACGTAACCCAATTCCGGGTCCCTGATCCTGCCAGGCTACCGGAAGGACGGATTCTTGTTGCGGGAGAGTAGGACAAAAAGACTTAAGCTGATCTTTACAACCCTCATGGTCTTCAAGTAGTTTCCGAACCTCTCCGGACAGTGTCCGAATCCCGTTTATTTCATTTTCAACAAGATGGGCATAAAAACCTGGAGGTCGTCTGACCGTCTGGGCCGCATTATTGATCAACAGGTCAAGACGCCCATACCGTTGTTCAACAAATCTGGTAAATATTTCAACACTGGGGATATGTCTCAGATCAAGACCATGAATCTGCAATCGATCCCCCCACTCAGCAAATCCCTCTTCCCGGGAATATCGGGTGGCGGAATCAACCGGAAACCGGGTGGTTGCAATAACCCTGGCTCCGGCACGCAACATCATCAGAGTCGCCTGATACCCGATTTTCACACGGGCGCCGGTAATCAGAGCCACCTTCCCCTGAAGAGAGGCGGTTTGAAAACGTTTCCTATAATTCAGATCGCCGCATTTTTTACACAGGGTATCATAGAAAAAATGCAGATGGGTGAACTCTTCTTTACAAACATAGCAATTGCGGGGTGCAACTATTTTTTCGCTTTTAGGTTCAGATCCTGAAGGATTAAATTCAATCTCTTTCGGCGCGGTAAAGGTTGCATCCAGCCGTGCCATACGAATCCCGGTTGTATTTCTGGCCCGTCGGTCTTTTTCAAGAATAGCCAGATTGTGCGTTTTCTTGGCCGCCTTATTTCTTTTTTTCATTTCCGCCCTATCTGGACGGGATATTTCACCGGTTACTTTCAGAAGGGCAATTCTTTGTTCTTCCGGAAGATTGGCCAGGCGGTCCGAATCCTTGGCAAGGATTTTAAGCATTGAAATACAGTTATCAATTTCTTCGGAAGAATGTTTCATCACAATTCATCTTTACTCCCTTTCATTTATTTCGACAAGGGGTCAAGTCTCAGTTTGACCTTTGCCTTTGAGGCGCTATAACCGCCAGATACAACCTCAAGGTTTGGGTTATTTCCTTTTTGCGGAGATCCACCCCTTCCCTGCTCCTGCGTAAGGAGAAAAACCGATTTTCTGACTAAACCAACTTTGCCCCCCGCTCCGCAAGCAACTCCTTCAGGACTGATCGATGACAAGGGGTCAAGTCTCAGTTTGACCTTTGCCTTTGAGGCGCTATAACCGCCAGATACAACCTCAAGGTTTGGGTTATTTCCTTTTTGCGGAGATCCACCCCTTCCCTGCTCCTGCGTAAGGAGAAAAACCGATTTTCTGACTAAACCAACTTTGCCCCCCGCTCCGCAAGCAACTCCTTCAGGACTGATCGATGACAGTGATTCTCGTCTTCGCAGTAGCAGCCTAAGGAGAAATGGTTTTGATGAGAAAGGGCGGCCAGGAGATCTAAAATTTTCCCTGTTTCCCCTTCATGGACCTGGGAACGAAACTTTTTTTTAAAAAGGGTCAGGGATGTTTCATCGTTTGCGGTTTTCGCCTCTTTCATCAACTCCTGGCGAGGAGAGAGATTAGGCAGCCAGACGTCATAAAAGTCTCTCCTGGCATATTCTAATTTAGGGATACCTCGCGGGGGACGTCGAACCGTGCCAATCCTTATCCCCTCCCCGGCCGTCCGGGGAGAACCGAGTCTCACAATACGAATAGCCATATTTCCTCCTTACTCTGCTTTCTTTGTTCGAAACGTAAATTGCATAGACCTCATTTTCCGGTCTCAGCTACGGCCATCGATGATAACTTTGGTTATCATAACACCTTACTACGAAAAGCCCCGGTTTTATCCGGCGATCCTGAAAATTTCACCTTTTTGACTCATTTCCTGTAAGAACCGGGCGATTTCGCCTGCGCCGTTTTTCATCCGGTATAGGCATTTTTCGGCTTCCTTGGATTTCCGAAAGGCGAGGGCCTGATGCAGGTCTGAAAAATCGGTGCCGGTCATAGCCAGGCAGGAGTGGCCGCCGACGGTCGCGGTAATACGGGGAATCAGTTGTTGTCCCGGTCCCATGATGGGGATCAGGCCGTCATGACCCGATTGCAGGTTTTCCCGGCCCATGACCAGACCCAAGACCATCATGGCGGCGGTGTGAATTCCGCAAGTCAGCGAGGTCAGCAGGCCGATATGCAGGGCGCCCGCGGCCCGGATCAACCATGGATCCTCAATTTTGAATTCTTCAAGGAAAGCAGACAAGATGCTTTGGGTGCATGATCCGTATTGCATGGCATTCATGAGGGCTTTCTCCCCGATCCGATCGGCCCAGTCCGGCGAATCGGGAATGGTTATTTTAAAAAATTTATTTTCTGTTGTCATAGCGGTTCCTTTTAGATTTACAGGTCAGGAATTTCAAAAATTTCATGGCCTCAATATACACGAGATGGCGGGGATAAGTCTACCATTCAAGCAATAGGGTTTGATTGATCCCGTCTGGCTTGCCATTGGAATACAATCCGGAAAATTCTTGAGACCCTTCCGGTATTCAGCGTTGACGCGAGCACTATGAAATGAATATAATAATTAGTTTCCATCCGGAAAGGTCTTTTCCGGATGAGAACTAAGTAAATAAAAAACTTCATCAATTACAATACGAGGCCGGTTATGAGAAAATCTTTCTGGTTTACCTTTTGGCTCCCCTTTTTTTCGGTGATCCCTTTCGCTGGTCCTCAGAGGATCTATGGCGCTGAGGGATCCCATGTTCGGCTCATAGGCCACAGCGACCTCCAGGGCCGTGATGCCCTCCAGATTGTCTTAAAAGGGAATTATGCCTATGTCGGACACCACCGGGGGAGGGAAGTGAATCCCATGACCGGAGTGCTGGAATGGAATGGAACAACGATCCTGGATGTCACCGATCCGGGGCAGCCCAGGATCGTCAAACATCTCCCGGGATATGAGGGAGCGGAGAGTCGGGCCGTTCAGGTGGTGGAGAAATATTTCGACGGGAGGGATTATCTCCTCCGCAACCAGGAATCCAGCCAATTTACCGGGTTTGAAGTCTTTGATATTACGGATCGGTCTTCCCCCAGGCTGATTTCAAAAATTGAAGGACTCAAACTGGCCCATAAAAGCTGGTGGGATGCGAAAACCGGCTATGCCTATCTTTCAGGAACATGGCCGGACTGGAAAGGACAGCACCTGATTATTTATGACCTGAAAAATCCTTCCAACCCCAAGTTTGTTTCCAACTGGGGACTTCCCGGTCAAGCCCCCGGAGAATCAGGAAAAAGGGTCAGCCTCCACCATCCCGTCATTTCGGGAGACAGGGCTTATCTCTCTTACCTCCTGGGCGGCGATGTAGTCATTCTGGATATCGCTGATAAAAGCCGACCCCAGGTGATCGCCCATATCAACTTCTTACCCCCTTCTTCGAAATCCCATACGACGGTACCCTTCCCGCCTCTGAGGGGGTCCGGTTCAATTACCGATAAGGGCTTTCAGCCTAAACAGATCCTGGTCGTCTCGGAAGAAGCCCTGGCCCAGGGAGGTGAGGAGCCACGGCCCCAGTTGTACCTCCTTGACGCCACCAATGAGAAGAACCCGGGCCTGATCTCGACTTTCAAGGTCCCGGATGGAGACTTCATTACCCGGGGAGGGCGTTTCGGACCGCACCAGTTTGCGGAAACCAAAGACGGGGAGATCATCGGCGGGTCCCTTCTTTATGTGGCCTATTTCAATGCCGGCTTGAGAATCGTTGATATTTCCGATCCCTTTAAGCCCAGAGAGGTGGGGCATTATATCCCGGTCCGGGCGGAGACGAAAAAGGAAGACCAGGGAACTAAAAAGGTAATTCAAACCAACGACGTCGATATCGATCACCGAGGGTTAATCTATATCACCGATCGCTCCGGGGCCGGTTTGCACATCCTCCAATATAAAGAAAAATAATCTCTGGTTTTCAGTTTTCAATTGCGCAGAAACAAAGTCAACAGCGAGATGGCCAGGGCCGTTGCGGCCAGAAAAAGTGCACCGGTAGTGAAAGTCCCGGTTATATCCACCAGAACCCCCATGGCCAGGGGCCCGGTAAACCCCCCGATTTCGGCCACGCAAAAATACAGGCCTCCGGCCGATCCCATGTATTTTGCTCCGACTTCACGGCTGTCCATTAAAATAAGCAGCATCATAGGCATCATGGGGGTGCTGGTCAGGCCCAGGGAAATCAGTCCGGCGATGAGCCAGGCACCCGAAACATGGATCACCACCAGGACATTGATGGCGGTCAGCAGGGCGCAGAGGGCGATGAAGCGGCCTCTCCAGGAAGAGGGGATCAGATGGGGGATGAACAATAAGGCCGGCAGGCCTGAGGCCAGCGGCAGGGAGGCGGCATATCCGGCCATGGCGGCGGAAAGACCACTGTTTTCCAGGATCTTGGGGAGCCAACTGGTGAAGCCGTGGGTGATGGAAAAGGAGAACAAGGCCATGATCAGCAGGATTAAAACATTACGAACCCGCAGCAGGGCCAGAAACACCGTTCTGATTCCCGTCTGACTTCCCGCCCGATCCGATAAGGATTCCCGGCTGAAGAACCACCACAGGATCCCGGCCCCGCAGGTAATCAGCCCGTAACAAACAAAGGTCATTCGCCAATCGTACCCGGTCAGGGGCATGACCAGGCTGTTGGTCAGAGAAAGGGCCAGCAGACCGCCTACGGTTGGTCCGGTCATGTAGATCCCGATGGCTTTACCGCGGTTTTTCCCCTGGAACCATTCGGCGATGGTTTTAGGACCGCCGATGGAAATCATCGGTCCCCCGGCGCCAAACAAAGCGACCATGATCAGCAAGCTGCTGAAGCCGACGGCAAAATATCTCAGGGCTGCTGACAGGCCCATGATAACGGCCCCGGCCAGCAGGGCTTTTCGTACACCCCAGCGGTCCAGGATCGACCCGGAGAACAAAGCCGCCCCAATATAGGTCAGTTGCCAGGATCCCAGGATAAGCCCCATCTGGGTATAGGAAATATTTAAGTCCCTTAATAGGGGGCTGATCAGGGGGAAAATCGAACGGGACACCAGGCCGAACCCGGCATAAATAAGCCATAAAAGGCTCAGCATGACCCATCGGTAAGGATTTGGCGGAGAGGGTTGATCCTGGATCGTCGTCGAAATGTCGGCCGAAGGCAGCCTCACTTCTTTATCCAAAGTTAACCTCAACGTTGCATAATAATTGATATGGTGATGATAATTTTCTAATCATAACGAAGTGTTTTAATTGTTTCGAAGCTGGCGCCAAAATTCACCAACAGTGAAGTTTCAATTTAATTGAAATAGGGATCAATTTTTACCCTTCGGGAAAGCCGTGTGATGCCGCATCTCCTTTGTTGGCAAGGGTTCGAAGTACCTTAGTACGACTTCACCCTTGCCGTCGCGGATCTGCAGCATCTTCGGCTTTTGTAACATTGAGGTTAAATCATCCTTATTTTATTATTACCGGACTTTTCCCATGATAGAATTTGAATTTCCAGGGATAATGGTTACTACCTTTCAGGTATATAATGTCAAACCTGAAATCACAATGAGAAAAGGAAATAGGTTTTCTTTTGACCGATTATTCAACCATTTTTTTAAAAACGCTTTTTTGCGGCTTCCGACCCTTTTCTGCCCTCTCACCAGCAGGGCTCAGGGAGGGAGATCTTGAGATCCCCAATAAAATACAGCTTTTCTGAAATTAAAATACAGGGTTTGTTTAATTGGTTTATTATTAAATTTAATTAAGCTAAAATTTTAATGGGGGATTTGGTCCCCTGAGAGCTGTCGGACCCTTTCCCATTCCGTGAGGAGGAAATCTCATGAATCATCCCCAAAAAAGTGCCTATCTGGTTATTTTGGCGTTGGTGTTTCTACTGACGTCCGTTCCCCTATGGGCCTTCGATCAAGAGGAAAAGATCGTCAGTACCACATGGTTCAAAAACAATTTAAGCCAACCCGATGTTCGGATAGTGGACATGAGGAACAGCGTGGCGGATTACTGGCAGAGCCATATTCCCGGGGCCGTTTACCTGAATCCCGAAACGCTTCGCCTGGCCGACCGCGGGGTTCCGGTAAAACTGATGCCACCCGAAGCCTTGGTGGTGATGCTCGGTAGAATGGGCGTTGATCCGAAGACAACGGTACTGGTCTATACCGAAAAAGGAGATTATAAGGCGCCGTACTTTGTCTGGGCCCTGGACTACCTCGGTCACAAAAAGGCCGCGGTCCTGGAGGGCGGGTTCGCCAAGTGGCAGAAGGAGAACCTGCCGGTCACTCAGGACTACCCGAAAATTGCGGCCAAGAAGTACCCTCTTCCGAAAAAGTTGCAGGGTCAAGTTCGGGCATCACTGGAGGAGGTGAAAAAAGCACTGGATTCCAAAGAAATCCTGATCCTGGATGTGCGCCCGGTTGAGCTCTATACGGGAGAGAAGGGACCATGGAAACGCAAAGGGCACATCAAGGGGTCCCTCAGCAGGTTCTGGGGGGAAGATCTCAACGAAGACGGCCTTTGGAAGAATAAAGTGGAGCTGAAAACCGCCTACGAGAAACTGGGAGTCACGCCTGACAAACAGATCATCACCTCCTGCGGCCAGGGGCAGATGTCGGCTCATACCTACTTCACCTTGAAATACCTGTTGGGCTACCCTAAGGTCAGAAACTATGACGGCAGTTTTAGTGAATGGTCGAACATCCCGGATCTGCCGGTGGAGACGGGAATGAATCCCTGACGGCGGAATACAATGACGGCAAATGCGGGAATGAGCTGGAGGGTGTATTCAGTTGGTCCTTTCAAGACGTTCGGCTACCCAGACCTTAATGATTGACTGACGGGGAACGCCTAAACGTTTTGCTTCTTTATCCAATAGTTGAATCATCCATAGGGGAAAATCTACGTTTACTCTCTTCTGTTCCCGCCCCAGTCTTTTTGACTTTGAGAGATCAAGATTTTTGGAAATGTCTTTGCCTTCCTCAAATTGTTTGTCGAATTCTTTAGCTTTCATAAATTTCAACCTCTTCTTTTCGGGAACGGCGAACTGAAAAAATTCTCAGGTTATTATTCCGGTAAGTAATCACTCCCGACCAATGTTTTCCGGCAATCTTTCCGATGACCAGATATCTGGGTTCATCCATCACCTTGACCGGAATCTCCATAATCTCAGGATCGTCCCATAAGGCCTGGGCCTCATAGAAATCAAGACCATGTTTTTTCTTATTGCTCAGGTTTTT
>CAZSTT010000028.1:10401-25732 GCA_964609705.1 uncultured Thermodesulfobacteriota bacterium | reverse complement strand
GAGGCATAAGGCCGTTGCCTCTTCCCTCAAATCCCGCCGCAGGCGGGATGCTCCTAAAACGAAGTGCTCCTTAAGCCTGGCTTGTTTTCCAGGCGCTCCTCAAGCGAAACACTCAAAAGAACTACCGGCTTATGTTTTACTGAAAGGTCCTTTTTCAACATAAGTTCCGTAAAAACATAAAGGGAGGAAATCATGATAGATTTTTCATTTACACAAAAAACGCTCAGAGCTAAAAAGTCGGCTCAAGAAGGTGCCGAATATTTAAAAAGTCTTGCCCGATATTATGACGATCATGAACATGAAGAATTAAAAGCGGAAGAAATAAACCGCATCAAAGAACTTTCAGCCAACACCACTAAAATCATGGCCGAACCGGGACCAAACGACGGCGGTTTTTTGACCATGATCGTCCTAAGTGAGGAACAATCTGCCGGAGATCCCATGATGGGTGGTGCCGCTTCCAACGCCGGACTGGGCAATGCCGCTATCGGGGCCGTAGCCACAGCCGAGCAGAAGGCCCGCTTTGGCCACCTGTATTGCGCCATGGCCATCACCGAACCAGGTTTTGGTTCTGATACGGCAGCGGTCGCCACAACCGCCAAGCTCGACACCGCCACCAATGAATGGATCCTAAATGGGGAAAAGATATTTGTCACCTCCGGCAAGCGCTGCGAGGCCGTTGTCGTTTGGGCCACCGTGGACAAAAGCAAAGGCCGGGCTGCGATTAAAAGTTTTGTCGTTGAAAAATTTCGCAAGGGCATTACCCTGACCAAACTGGAGCACAAACTGGGAATCAGGGCTTCGGATACCGCTTCGATCCTTCTTGAAGATTGCCGTATCCCCTTTGACAATATTCTCGGTTCGCCGGAGGTTAAAGCGGCCAAAGGAGGGCAGGTGGGTGTTTTTGCCACCTTTGATGCCACTCGTCCGGCAGTGGCCTCCATGGCCCTGGGAGTGGCCAGGGCCGCCTTGACTTTCACCAAAGAGAAGTTGGAAGAAGCCGGGGTTGACTTTCCTTACGACCGGGGCATTCATTCCTTGAGCGCCGTCCAGAAAGAAGTCCTGGATATGGAAGCCAATCTGGATGTGGCCAGGCTGCTGGTCTGGCAATCGGCTTCCATGCTGGACAAGGCCCAGAGAAACAGCCTGGAGTCTTCTATGGGAAAATCCAAAGCCGGTAGGGCTGCCACTTTGATCTGTCAACGATGCGTGGCTTTACTCGGGCCTCTAGGCTATTCCAGGGATTGGCTGGCTGAAAAATGGATGCGTGATTGCAAAATCAACGACATCTTTGAGGGAACCGGCCAGATCCAGATGCTGATCGTCTGCCGGCAGATCCTGGGTTTTTCGCGGGATCAGTTAAAATAATTTTTGTCGAAAAACAGGGTTCAAGGAACCAGGGGGTCAGGGTGCGGAAAGAATTTTAACCCCTTGAAACCTTGAACCCTGTTTTTACCCAGACCATCCCGAGTTCCATGACCCATCCCCAAAGGGCCGACCGGCCGATTGGAGCCTGTGGTCATTACGGTATCATCTCCTCGGCCGTGGCCAGGACATTCCTCAACGATTTCCTCCTTGACCATTTTTCTCTCATATTTTATAATTTCAATGAAAACAAGAATGGCCGACAACCTAACCCGCTGAACTCTGTTAAACCTGATCCCTGAGATTTATTGATGCCCTTAAACTTTATTTTCGCACTAAACCGCCATGCCCCTCCTATTAGGGCATGGCACCACCAAACATGAAAATAGGCTTGTAGGCTCGGATCCTATTTTCGTATTAAACCGTCATGCCACGCCTTTGGTGGCGTGACACCACGATGCGGTCGGGTCCCCCGACCTGGAAAGGAGGCTTCTTAAAAGAAGCCGGGACATGAAAATAAACTCGTTGGACTTTAATCGCTATTTTCGTGTTAAAGAAAGGAGAATGGTCGTGAAAAACATCCGGTTGCTTTACCTCGTTTGGCTGACAATGCTTTTGATTTTCGGTTCATCTGTTGGTGCCCTGGCGGACGAACCCTTGCTGAAAGATATCCCCCTCATCTGGAATCCGACCGAGGATGTCAGAACCTTTAAGCCCGTTGATTTAACCAAATTCCAAAACATCCATTTTATGATCAAGCCCTTTAAGGATTTCAGAAAAAACCCCGCTGAAATCGGGGTAAATATTGAGAGAAAATCGGCCAGTCAGGATCTGCCGGTTACCACCAAAGACAATGTCGCCCTGTGGTTGACTTTTAATTTTTCCCGGACCCTTTCCAATTTTGGTGTCGATGTCGTCCAGGACAAAGGCAACCTCACCCTGGAGGCGGATATACTGAATTTTTTTGTAACCGAAAAATCCATTTATAAGGGGTTGGTGGGTTTGAAAGTCCGATTGCTGTCTAAAAGCAATGCCGTTCTCTGGGAAGAAATGATAAGCGGAGACGCGACCCGCTTCGGCAGGTCTTATACCGCCCCAAATTACTACGAAGCCTTGAGCAATTCCGTCATATACGCCGCCTATTCGCTCCTGAAGAATGAGTCATTCCAACGGGTGGTGCAAAAGGAAAAGTAGCCCGCGGCTCATTAATAAAATGGTTTCAACCTGCTGGGGGAAAGGGTGGTCAGACTCCCTGGACCAAAGCCTTTTCCCTTTTCACAACCTCTCAATTAAATAGTCGATTAGTAAATCAACATCTTTAAAGTTTTTTCGATCTTTCTGTGATCCCCGAAAATCCCCTATCCGTCACCCCGGCGAAGGCCGGGGTCCAGTCCCGGCGGTGGAATTAAATTCCTGGATTCCGGGTCATGCCCGGAATGACGAAATGGGTCTTTGACGTATCATTCGAAGACAACTGCCCCAATAGAGATCCTCCTTCCGGGTTGACTCCCGGACGAGACAGAGATTCTTATCCCTTAAACCTGAGAATTTATCCCAAACATCTTTAAAGGATCCACCTGCTTCGCAAACTAAGCGAAAGGCTTTTTCGACTTATTGGGATAATGAGTCCGCCGCATATTGGATATAAGGTATTATGACTTCGTTTTTGGGACTGCTGGTTCCGTCATAAGTTATTGAAACAATCGGAATGCCGGTCTGGCGCTCAATGTCCCGGGCCATGGCCTCGGTCACCAGGGAAGGACAGCAGAAGGCCGGGCTGGCCTGGACAAAGAGGGAGATCCGGGGGTGAAGCCGCATCAAAGAAAAAATCTTGACCAGGTTTTCCATGGACTCCCCGGCATGCTGCACCCTTAAATTGAAACGCGATAATATTTCCAGGGCCGAGCGCGAGTACCGGGGATAGGGTTCACCCAGCACCGGTTCAAAAATTCGGTAATATTTCCGGTCCAGAAAATTGACCAGCCCGAGCAAGGATTTATTGACCAGCACTTCCCAGTAATGCTTTTCAATAAGCCAGCGCTTCAAATAGGGCTCGGCAATTATCTTGAGATAGTCGCTGTAAGGTGTGGTGACCACTTCCCCTCCGGCCTGTTCTATGGCCGGAATCAGGTCCTGGTTCATGACCTCGTTGTCACGGGTATAGAGATCCCCGAAGATGGCCACCTGAGGACGCAACTGGGAACGGTCCACCTTGATTTCCTGAAACATTTGGGAAATATTTCGGGCTGCCGTCTCGCGGTCCTGCTTTCCCAGGAAGGAATCGGCCGCCAGCTGAACCGATCGGGAAACCGCCCGGTCGGTTTCCCCTCTGACCAGCTCATAGGGTCTGATCTTGCAGGCCATTTTTCGAATGAACCCGCCGAACATATAGGCAAAGTACATCTCCACCCCGATACGCGGAGACAGATCGGTAAAGGTAATGTTCCCCACATAGACCCCGGCCTTCTCCAGTCCTCCTCCGCGGGCATCCAGGATGCTCCGGATGAAATAGGGAAAGAGCCGTATGTTGCAGGCGATCTCAGACTTCCCCATCCAAAGAAGCGTTTTTTCCGGTTCCAGCCGATGGGTTTCAATATAATCCATAAATTCCTGGGCTATGATGTTTAAAGGGAGACATTGGCCGGTATTGGTGTGCAGGCTCTTCCGGACTATACCCTGGTTTTCCTCCAGGACCCGGGCATCCAATCCATAATAGTTCAGGTTGGCCGCGATCAGCCGGCAGCAGATGGGGTCCCAGTTCGGGAGCAGCAGGGTCTTGCCTTTGATCTTTTTTTCGGTGCGGGGATTTACTTCCCGAATTTTACGGTTTCGGATCCGGGTCTTTCCTCTGAAGTGGTTGCCGAAGGCCCGAACAGCGGCTTCAATCCTGGTCTCATAACCCACGTTGGAATCGTGCTCGTCTAATTGAAGGATCAGGTAGGGTTTGCCTGCCTGTTCCAGGATCCGTTTGAAATATTCGATCACAAAGGAATCCGGGGAACATTTAAAGGAGGTGACTAATACGGGATAGATCCCCTTTCGGGAGGCCACCGTTTCAGCGCCCCTGAGGATTTGGGCGGCATAATTCCAGTGAAAGGCCTTCAACAGCCCGTCGATGCGCCTGCCCCCCGGAGTCTTGGCCGTCATATCCTGATAAAAAGCTTTCACTCCCAGAGATCCAAAAATTTCCGGGATCCCCTTGTTCATGGTCCGGGAGAACAGGGTATAGGGACGTCCCAATAATAAAACGCTCATTTTGTCGTTTTCAGAATGGGTGCTCTGGTAAAGGTCCTGGAGACGATCTTGCCCGCGGTTATAAAAGGTCCGGGCCTTTTGAAAGGCCGAAAGAACCTGGAAGAAGGAGAGGCCCGGCTTGATCTGTTTCAGGACCTCATGCAACCGCCGCAAACCGCCAAACACCCCGGCCTGAAAATCCAGAAGCGGGGAGAGACATTTCCGGCCCATAGTCTCTTCCAGCCGGGAGACGAGGGCCGGCGCGTATTGGGTATAATAGCAGTATTTTCGTATCCGCCCTGGTGGCTTGTCCGCCGCTTCCAGATAGACCGGCAGAAAGATATGATCGCACCGGTCAGCCAGATAGTCAACGTGGCCGTGGAGGGCGGTGACAGGGGCGCAAAACTCGGCGCCGGTGAGGGTCTTTCCCCTGGAAACCGCATCGCCGCAGTTTGAACTCGTTAGAGTTTTCAGCTCCAGCAAATCAAATAATTTTTCCCAGAAGGGCAGCTCCTCGAACAGATGCAAAGCCGCGGGAAGCCCGATAGTGGGACCCGACCCTTTGGCTTGCGGGCTGAAGCGGAAGGCCCTGGTTCGTTCCTGTAACAGGTCGAATCCGGAGCGGTTTTTATTGACAAATTGCCGGGTATCGTAATCCCGGCCGCACAGAAAACCATAGGCCACGGTTTCGCCCTCGAGGAAAGCCAGCTTGATTTTGCAGTGGTTGGTGCAGTATTCGCAGACTTCGGTCTTAATCGGGACCGTCTGTTTATACAGATCCAGACCCCGGAACCTGGTGCGGACCGGTCGGCTTTCCGCCAGGGATAAGGCGGTCCCCAGGGCCCCGGTCAGGTGGCAGTAGGGGGACACAAAAATCGGAATCCCCAGCTTTTGCTCGAAGGCCGCCACCAGGGCCTTATTGCGACCGGTCGCTCCCTGAAAGGAAAGGCAGGATCCGATGCGGGAGGCCACGGCTACCTTGGATAGGTAATTATCCCTCACGGCATGGAGCACGGCAGCCAGGATTTCATCAACCGCATAACCTTTACTCAGATAATGATTCAGGTCCCGTTCCATGAACACCGTGCAACGGTCACTGGCCAGGGGGGATTGAATCCCTTCGGCCCGCTCCGAGTATTCGCTAAGGGGACAACCGAGCCGGGAAGCCTGCTCTTCGATAAAGCTGCCTGTCCCGGCGGCACAAACAGTGTTCATGATTGAGAAAGTCACCAGGCCATTATTTAAAGTGGTGAATTTCGAGTCCTGTCCGCCGATCTCGATAATGGTATCGACCGCCGGGTTCAGTTCCACGGCGGCCCGGGCATGGGACGTTATTTCATCGATAATCAGGTCGGCTCCGATAATCCGTCCGATAAAGGCCCGCCCTGATCCGGTGGTGCCCGCCCCCTGGACCTTAAAGGTCGTCCCCCGAGATCGGCTCAGGTCGTCTATAGCCTCCAGGAGGGCCTGGACGGCCTGCAGGGGCCGTCCGGCCGTCCGGGTGTAAAACCCGGCCATAACCTGCGAATCCGGCCTGATCAGGACGGCTTTGGTGCTGGTGGAACCGATATCGAGTCCGAGAAAGACCTCGATTATTTCCCCTGGTGGAAAGGGCTCAAACAGCTCCACCTCCACCTCAGGCTGGAAATCGGATTGTATAGAGCGGTAGAGATAGGTATCTGGATTATTGAAATCCGGGACCTGGGAACAGGTGGTCTTCAGCGGCGGGTAGTAGTAGGTCCTTTTTTCGGTTGAGGTTCGGATAAGATCGGAGGGTTGAGTGAAGGATAAGGCCGTTTCAGGTTTGTTTTCCTGGAGCAGGCAAAGGGCCGCGCCGATGGCCCCGTGCAGGGGAGAATAACGGTCCACCACAATCGGGAGCCCAATCAGATTGGAAAGATGACGCACCACGGCCCGGTTCAAGGATACCCCGCCGCTCATAACCAGTGGGGCCTCCGCTCCCCCGGCGGTAAAAAGGGTATCCACGATGTTCCGGGCCAGACCCAAACAAAGGCCGTCACAGATTTCGGCCAGGGAAAATCCTTCCTGCTGGGCATGGCTTAGATCCGTTTTGGCGAACACGGCGCAACGGGAGGCGATCTTAGGGACCTCACCCCGGTTGGAATAGGCCATCTCGGCCAGGGTTTCAATCCCCTTCAGATTTAGACGAAAGGCCTGTTGATCGAGAAAACTTCCGGTTCCGGCGGCACAAGAGGTGTTGGTTCTCGATCGCCGGTACCGGCCCTGGGTGTCAAACTGGAGGAGACTGAATTTTTCGCCGCCCACCAGGAGAATGGTTCCTATTTTTTTTTGAACCAGGTGGGCCCCGTTAATGACGGCCAATTGATTGTCGTAACGGATAGCCGGTCCGATAGTTTCAGGGGTTGAAGAAGTGCAGGCCAGCCCTCGGACGGTATCCAGCGGATATCCGGAGAGGAGGGAGCTCAGGGTTTCCGGTATCTTACCCTGGTGAAAGGCATAGAAGGTCTTAAGGATAGACCGGTCGGGAGCCAGACCGGCGATGGCTAAGGAAACGGAACCGATGTCTATACCGAGTACCTGACCGAATGGGGCCATTCTTGGTCTCCAATGGATCTTTTCTTCTCCGGTTTATCAGAGGCAGATGGTCCGGCCTGAAAGTATTCATCTCTTTTTCCCAAACATCATAGACTTTTCGGGCTTTCTGTCAAGCCCCTGATCCCCTTCCCTCCTCACCGAAAGTAATAATCCGACCTTATCGATTTTCTCGGGCCAGGGGTGCTTTTCCGGAAAGCCCTACAGGTGGCTTTCCGTCATTACCAACAATTTTCATTTTAATTTTAGGATGACATGGTGTATTTATATGGGAAAAGATCATAAGGACTAAAAGGACCATGGAAGAAAAAACAAATCAAGTGGTGGAGATGATCGCAGCCGCCAAGAAGGTGGTGGTTTTTACCGGGGCCGGGGTCAGCACGGAATCCGGCATCCCCGAT
Source organism: uncultured Thermodesulfobacteriota bacterium (assembly GCA_964609705.1). Lineage (GTDB taxonomy): Bacteria > Desulfobacterota > RBG-13-43-22 > RBG-13-43-22 > RBG-13-43-22 > RBG-13-43-22. The sequence continues at coordinate 18,158 of CAZSTT010000028.1, read as the reverse complement.
TTTCGGAGTCCTGGAGGTCTCTGGACCAGATTTGATCCCGACGATTTTACTATTGGAAAATATTTAAGGTCCGGCCGGACACGCCGGAAAATGTGGGAGATCCTTCTGGAGGGGGGGTTACTGACCGAGGCCGAGCCCAACCCCGCTCATTGGGCTATCGCGGAACTGGGGAAAATGGGCAAACTAAGTTCGGTCATTACTCAAAACATAGATAACCTTCACCAGAAAAGCGGCCTCCACCCGGACCTCGTCCATGAATTACACGGCAACATGAAATGGATCGTTTGTCTGGACTGCTGTCGCCGTTATCCCTTGGAAGATATGCTCAAAACAGTTTCTTCCAAGAATTCCGGTCCGGAATGCCTTCATTGCGGCGGAATTTTAAAGCCCGACGTCATTTTTTTCGGAGAGGCCCTTCCGGAAAAAACCCTGAGAGCGGCCATTAAAGAATCTCAGGAATGTGACTTGTTCCTCATCATCGGCTCTTCATTGGTAGTCTATCCCGCCGCTTCGCTGCCCCTGGTGGCCAAACGTTACGGGGCCAGGATCGTCATTATTAACCTGGGCCCTACGGAACAGGACCTTCTGGCTGATGTCATTATTAATCAGTCCGCGGGGGTAACTATGACCAGGATCATGACCAAGCTAAGAGACCCCTGAAAAATGTCCCCTTTTGCCCAATCTCTGTGTCAGACTCAAATTTTAATCCTCGGGTTAAGATTTTCGTCTTCCTTGACCTTGGACAAAATTGAACATTTTTTAAAGGTCTCTTTGATAATCGCGATTCCCTGAGACCGCCAGACCCAAAAGTCGTAAGAAAGGAGCCGTAAAGAAATCCGATGTGTTTTATCGTTTTTGCTTATCAGGTAAACCCTTCCTACCGATTGGTTGCCGCTGCCAACCGGGATGAATTCTATGAGAGACCGACCTCTCCCGCCGCCTTCTGGAAAGAAGCCCCTCAGGTACTGGCCGGGCGCGATTTAAAAGAAGGAGGCACCTGGATGGGGGTTACCCGGGGAGGAAAATTGGCCGCCATAACCAATTACCGTGATCCGAGTGCCTTGCGAACCAGTGCGCCCTCACGAGGCCACCTGGTCAGTCATTTCCTGACCGGCACTGAAAGCGCTGCTTCCTATGTGGAGAAGATAGCCCTGGAAGGACAGGACTATAATGGTTTTAATTTAATCTGTGGCGACCCCGAAAATCTTTTCGTTTATTCCAACCGGGGAAAAATTGAAAAACTTGGGCCGGGCATCTATGGCCTGAGCAATCACCTGTTGGATAGTCCCTGGCCAAAAATCATCAGAGGCAGGAAAGCCCTGACGGCAGCTGTCCTTAAAAAAGGGGCTGATTTAGAAAGGGCCCTTTTTGAAATTTTGTCCGATCGAAAAACAGCACCGGACCGGGAATTGCCCTCAACCGGTATTGCACTGGAAAAAGAAAGGCTTTTATCGCCAATTTTCATTCAAAGCCCCGGGTACGGGACCCGCTCTTCGAGCGTTCTCTTGATAGGCCTGAACAAACGGGTAAAATTTGTGGAAAAAGTTTTCGATGGAAATCCGGAGCCCTGGGTGGAAAGCCGGTTTTCCTTTTTGCTGAATAAAGTAGATTAGAACCCGTCTTCTTCAAGGCCGTTCTTTATTGATCAAACTTTTCAACATCCGGCCAATAGGGTTTGAATAATCGCTTTTTGTTCTTCAGCCGGCACTTCGGCTGCCTGTTCCGCCACCTTCCGGCCGTTCTTGAACAGATACAGGGTCGGATACCGTTCAACTTTCAGATTCGTCTTGGTCCTTGGATTTTTATCCACATCCATTTGCAGGAAACGGACCCGTTCATACTCGGGCAGTTCCGAACAAGAATTCATGACCGGCAGGATTCGCCGGCAATCCCCGCACCAAGGAGCATAGATCAATAAAAGTGCAGGCTCTTCTTTTCCAGCCACTTCTTTTTCAAAAACATCATCCCCGATTTCTCTAATCATTCCCCAATCCTCTCTCCTTTTTTCGAATTAAGCCTTCATGCACCTGTGGGACCCGAAGCAGCATGAAAATATTCCAAAGGATTCAAGGGGTCAAGGATTCGAGTGAAGGGCGTGGAATTTAAAACCCTTGAACCCTGGAATCCTTGAATCATAGAATCCTATTTTCGAACTAAAATTCCCCCAAACCTTTCAACGTCACGGAAAGAATTAATTTTTGGTCATCCAGGGTATTCGAATAAAGAATCTTGATCCCCCAGCATTGCTGGGTGTAACCCGCACTGACCGTGGTTTCAAAATTTTTATTCTGGTCCAGTGAATATCGGGTCATAAAACTGACCGACCATATTGGGTTTATTTTCCAGAAGAGGTTGGCGTTAACCTGCCGGAATTGATCCCCGGAGGTCGACCAATATTCCAGATAGGCGCGGTTGCCTTTTTTATCCAGCAGGGTCAGGCCGTAGTTTTGTGAATCCATACGCCCGGTGTAGGGCGACCATCCTACACTGGACCGCAAGGTCAAATTGGGATTGGGAGAGATTTCCAGTTCACCGAAAACACTGGAAAAGGGTTGGGCTGTGGTCGTGGTCGTGAATGGGGTGCCGTCCGGGTTGAGGGAGGTCGTGGAAGTGGTCCCTCCAGAGGTATTAAAGTCATAGGTTTGAAATAATTTGAACTGAACAATGTCCCGGTATCCGAACAGATCCTCCCCCTGCCCTCCCTTCCCCAGCAGTGACTTGGCCGTGAAGTTGTTAATCAAATAATAGGTCATGGTGTTCACCTTACCGTTGGGCGACACAAAACTTGGCAGAGAATCCTGTTTAATTTCGGGAACATAATTATAAACAATCTGGGGTCTGATATTATGTTTAATTTTTTGAATTTCTTTTCCTGAATAACTAAAAACCTTTTGGATGTCGGTCGATAAATCCATCCGCAGGTTGGGAACGACACGGGTTCCCAGAGAATCAACCGAGTCCTTTTGTTTATTGTCGACCTGAAACAGGGTCCCGTTCAATCCCATGGAGGCTTCCAGATTAAGATAGTTTTTTAAATTAAAAGGATAATACAGACTGGGTGTTAGATCGATCACCTGTCCTCGATCCAGAGTTTCGCGCCAATAATAATTGTAGGAGGAACCCCACTGATAATAGACATTTTTCCAGAGGACCTGTTTAATACCATCAAACCGGGCAAAGGGAAGTTGATTGAAGGTGTTCAAGGTTTGTCCCAGTTCCTGAAAATAGTTAAATCCGCCCGTGAATTGATAAGTACCGAAGGTTTTGGTGAATACGGCGCTGTTTCTCCGAATCAATTGGATTTCATCATCCAGGTCCCGAAAAAACTCATGGAGAAAGGTCCTTCGGTTTTGGTCCAGGCCGTTGGGGGCCCCATGAAATTCTCTTAAAAAATCCTGATCACTGGCCAAATCCAAATCGATCTTCAAATCCATATTTCCCGGCAACCGTTGATTGATTTTGGAACGAAACCAGTACCGCTCCGAATAAGGTTCTTGAATGTTATGCTTATTAAACTCCTCTTCCCCGGCCTGATCCTTGAAGAGATAATCCAGCATCAAAGTCCCTTTGGAATTGGGAGAAAGGGCATACCGAAATTCCAGCCCCTGCATCAGCCCCCGGCGACTCATAAAATACTCGTGAAAAGTGGCATCGGTATTATCGGAAATGGCCCAAAAAAAAGGGAGGTCAAAGGCTAAACCATCCCGGATTGAATAACCGGGTTCGGGGAGTAACAAGCCGCTCTGCCGTTTGGTCTTGGCCGGGAAAATGAGGTATGGAAAATAAAAGACAGGGACGTTTTTTACCAGGAAAGAGGGGTGCCAGGCTTGCCCATAGCCTTCAATGGTCACGGTTAATTCTTTGACTTTGATCTCCCAGGGAACCTCTTCCCCGTCACAAGAAGTGACCGTCCCGTTTTGGATTCGGTAAGACGATTCCCCGGTTTTTGAAATCTGTTCCCCGGTAACGTGGAAATTATTGGCCTTAAGGAAAAGCCGTCCTTTGGTAACTACCCCGGTCTGCTTGTTTAAATCAAAGGTCAATTCATCTCCGCGAAGTTCATCCCCTGCGGCTTTAAATACCACGTTTCCCCTTGCCCGGGCGATCATGGTCTTCTGATCGACTTGAGCGTAATCGCAGGTTAAAACGCGCTGGTCCCTTTTGATAACCACTTCGTCGACGGCCGTATAAATATCGGTATCTTTATCATAGCTTAATTCCCGGGCCTCGATCTCCCAAGGTTCCTTGGTGGTCTCCGATCCCAGGGAAAAGATATTTTCTTCCCCCTGAGAGGGAAAAGGCAGTCCCCAAACTATCATCGAAAAAATGAGTATTACGAGGGTCCTCAACCGGTTGGGCATAGGCGACTCCAGGCCATGGTTAGAGTTGATGTACTCGTAAAAAGTCAGAAAATGATCATATTCGTCATTCCCGCGGAAGCGGGAATCCAGGAAACTCAATTATTTCTGGACCCCCGCCTTCGCGGGGGTGACGGCTTTGGAGACTTTTTACAGATTCATCAGAGTTAAAAAGTTCTAATTTATTTAAGACCCCCACCCTTTACCATATTTCTTCGATCAGTACAATGCCAACCCTTCCCGCCTGCAATATTTCTTGGCTATTAAAATCGCTTGTGATAGTATTTTTTCAGGGAGAAGGTTTGTTTGCTTCCTCTTTCAAAGGTCTCACCCTAGGAATTTATATGATACTCGGAAATTTTTTATCAGGATTGCTGTTGATTATCCTTTTACCTTCCCTGGCCCTCTCCAACGCCACCGGCCCCCCGGCACCCGAAGAAACCCAATTCGCTTTTGCCAACCATTTGCTGCAGAATCACGATTATTTCCGGGCGGCAACTGAATTGAAAAGACTCCTGTTTCTTTATCCGTCGGGGACTAAAACCGATGAGGCCAATTACCTGCTCGGAACGGCATTGTTTCTAAACCAATCCTTTAAAGAAGCTATCCTCCATTGGGAAGGGGTCCTCCGTCAAACCCCCGGCAGCCCATTTAAAGAAGAGATCCAATACCAAACCGGAAAGGCCTATTGGAAACTGGGCCAGGAAGACCGGGCCATGCTCCTCTGGGAAAAAATCCTTCAGGAGGGCCGTTCCTCCCAAAAACCGTCCGCTGCTCGGGCCCTCCTCTGGGGTCTCATCAAACAAAAACGATTTGATCCGGCCCGTTTATTTTTAAAAAATTCCCCATTGGCCGATTCTGAAAAAGAAGCCCAGGAGGCCTTTTTTCAGAAGGCCGAAAATTTGCCTTATAAATCCCCGGCCACAGCCGGCGCCCTGGCCGCCATTCTCCCCGGAGCCGGCCATTGGTATTTAGACCGCAAGCAAGACGCCTTGATTGCCTTGGGGGTAAACGCCCTGTTTACCTGGGCGGCCGTCGCCTCTTTCCAGCAGGGCAATAACGGTCTGGGTACGCTTTTAGGCGTTATTGAATTGGCCTGGTATTCCGGCAATATCTACAGTGCGATAAACAGTGCCCACAAATTCAATCGAAGGCTTGACAGCGACTTCTTGGAGGGTTATGGCCTCCGCTTCGGACTCTTGTCTCAAGGCCCGTCATCCTCACCAATCCCTTATCTGGTGCTCCATCGTGCTTTTTAATAAAACCAACCGCTTCCAAATCCTTTCGACTGAGGAAATTTTAGACCCTCTCCGAACCCCGAAGGCCGGATGCGGGATAAGGGGGAAAAGAATCTGCTTCCTGATCATTTCGTTTCTTATCCTGGTTCGGGAAGGGTACGGGACGGAGCCCTGCTGCCTTCCTCCTAACAGGGAGTCTTCCTCAATGTTTTCGATTGGTATCGAGGTCTATCAAAATTTTTTATCTCCGGTTCTGGCCTCAAAATGTTACATGCTCCCCAGTTGTTCGGCCTATTCCAAACAGGCCCTGGCCGAACAGGGTCCCTTTCTAGGTCTGTTACTCACGATAGACCGCCTGTTCCGTGAAGCCAATGAGGATCAAACCTCCCCCTTGGTCAGGCAGGGAGACCAACTTAAGCTATACGATCCCCCCTCAGCCAACGTCTGGTGGAAATAAGTTCAGGTACATGGCCCAAGATCTAAGGTCCAAGGGATAATCATTCATTTCGATAAACATTCACCTTATACCTTACACCTTGAACCTTCATTTCAGTTCCGGCCATCTTTTTTTTAATTCCTCGGCCAATGCCGAATACGGTCCCCGGGCTCTAGAAATAAATTTTTTATAGTGTTCGAGAGCTTTGCCTTCCACCCCTTGACTTTCCCATAAAAGACCTAAATTGTAATGGGCTTCCAAGTTTTCGGGGTCGTAGTCCAAAACTTTAGAGAGAATTTTTCTGGCCTGGTCTACCTGGCCCTGTCTATTCAAAACAACGGCTAAGTTAATAGAGGCGGAGAGAAAGCCAGGGTCCAGATCCAATGCTTTCCTGAACTGGTTTCCGGCCTCTTCCAGTTTTCCCAGATTTAAATAATTGAGCCCCAGGTTATTATATCCCTTTAAATATCTAGGATTCAGGGACAGGGCCTTTTGGAACATCTCCAGGGCCTGGGCATAACGTTTCTGTTCCTGATAGATTAGGCCTAAATTGTTATAGGTTTCCCAGTGATGGGGCCGAAGGGATAAGACTTCCAGGTAGGACTGGATGGCTTGAGGCCACAGACCCTTTTGTTGATCTTGAACAGCCTCGTTGAATAGACGAACCACCTGAAGTGCGTCCCTTTCCTCCTGAGCGGCAGGGACCCGGGGAGACGGCTTAGTCATTTCAGCCGACGGCCTGGTTTTAGTTTCCGGCAACCTGGGTACATAAGGTCGTTGAATGATCCTGGGTGTCGACCTAGGGCTGACAAAATGACCGGGAACTTCCGTAAGAACATCCTTTGAGATCCCTTCCGGTGATTTAATCGGCCCCTGTTCCGGAAATTCTTTCACCTGGCCCGGCATCGCTTGAGGACCTTGGGTTTCAATCCTTTCGGAGACTTTCCCCTGGGATGTTTCTTTTCCTTGGATCGAAGTCGGTATCGGTGTTTTTATTTCAATATTTCTAGCGATTGGTTTTAGGGCCGGAGGAGGTGGTGTTTTGGTAAAAGGCAGACTTCCCGGGAAAAAAGAATAGAGGAGGATCCCGATCAGGCCAATTAGCAATAGGATAACCAACCCAACTTTTTTAAAAGGCACCAACCCACCCTTTTTCTCCCTGGTCCCGCCTCCGGAGGGCGCCGGGACCGGGGTTTCTGTTACAACGGCGGCTTTTTTCAAGGCCTCCCTGATAAGGCTCATAGCCTCGACCCCTTCATTTCCGGTTTGATTTTAATACCCTCCTGAGAAATGGATGTGACCATGGAATAAGGGAATGCCCCGCTCTCCCTCAGCCGATTGGCCAGACTCTGGGCTTCTTCCCGGGTCTCATATTGGCCCACTAAAATTCGGTACCAGGTTCCCGTTTCAGGCATCTGGACCACCATACCAAAGGCTTCGAGACCTTCTTGACAAATCTTTTCTATGGCCCGGTCGGCCAGAGACTTTTTTTTGAAAGATGAGAGGTGCACCGAATAGAGGAAAGGGGAAACTGAAGTCTGGATATTGGGTATCCCTCCCTGAAGTTTGGTCGCTTCCAGAGTGGAACTATTCCAGGGCGTCACCCAGAACAGACTTAAAATTATAACTAAAATAATCAAACCGCCAATCCCCCCGCCAAAGACCAGTCTACGGGAAAAAGCTTCCCTGAAGAGGGAATAGGAAGGTTTTCCCCCGCGCAGGCTT
>CAZSTT010000028.1:8517-10301 GCA_964609705.1 uncultured Thermodesulfobacteriota bacterium | reverse complement strand
AATTCAAGTTGCCCGACCAGGACTATTTGGAGAAGTTTTTCCTGATCCGTTTCCAGATTGGAAAGAGACCGAAGTTCTTCCAGCAGGTCGGGGGTCAAATTCTGTGATTCATCAATGATAACAACTGCTTTTCCACCTTCTTGGTTAAGGGCTAACAAAAAGGAATTTAACTGATCAATCAAGTCCTTTTTTGAAATCCCTTTAGGGGAAAGGCCAAAATCCTCCAGGATGGACTTCAGCAGGTCGCCAATTTCCAGCAGGGGATTGAGGATGATCGCCGTTTTTATCTTGGAATCATTCATCCGCTCCAGCAGGGAACGAACGATCGTCGTTTTTCCGGTCCCCACATCCCCGCTGATGACCATAAATCCTTCGCCCTGGCTGATCCCATAAGTTAAATGATCCAGGGCTTCGGCATGTTTTTCACTGAGATACAGGAAACGGGGATCCGGGGTTATTTTAAAAGGTTTTTCTTTAAGCCCGAAATAAAGTTGGTACATGGGATCACCTCACCAGATCATGGCGACCGGGCGTTGGCAAGGAACGGTATTCCTCGATGGTCTGATTCCCCTGTTTGGTAAAATCAATGATCTTTCGCCCGGCATACAATGTGGGGGTAATCAGAATCACGATCTCCGATTTGGTTTTATCTCTCCGGGTTTGACGGAAGGCCTGCCCCACCACCGGCAGGTTCATCAAACAGGGAAGGCCGCTCAATTGCTCCGTTTCTTTGGACTGCATCAGACCGGCAATCAGTATCGTTTGACCTTCCCGGACCCGGACGATGGTCTGGGTCTCACGGACACTGATAACCGGAGCTTGCTGACCGGTATCCTTAAAACTGGCCGTCCGGATCCGTTCGGTGACACTGGGATGAATATCCATGATGATCGTCCCGTCGGCATCGATTTGGGGGGTGACATCCAGGATCACCCCGATGGTGATATATTTGGGTGTGGCAGTGGTAATGGGGGGGGTACCGGCGGCAATGGTAACATCAAAATAAACATCTTCGATAGCGGCCTTAATTATGGCCTTCTGGTTATTCAAAGTGGAAACCCTGGGGCTGGAAAGGACCTCCACCTTTCCCTGGGTGGAAAGGGCATCCACCAGGGCATTGAAATCGTTTGTGGCCACCCCGACCTGGATGGCGTTGGTAGCCGGGAAATCCCCAATCGTAGTCAGGCTCTGCCGGATAAAGCCCCCGACCCCTAAATTCATCACATTGGGGAGAAAACGCCAGTCCACCCCCAATTGAAAATTGTTATTGAGGGCCACCTCAATTATTTTGGCCTCAATAAAGACTTGTCTTTGAACGGTCTCCTCCACTCGGGCCAGAAATTTTTCGACTTCCCGAAGCCGGTTGGGATAATCGGTCACGATCACCATACCGGCCATTTTATTTATTATTAACTTCCCGTCAGATTCTGTCTCGTATTCTTCCGTAAATTTTGTTTCACCTTTTGTTGCTCCAGTAGGTCCGCTTCCGGATACGGCCACATCCGGGCCTGCCGCGCCTGTCAGACCACCCTTGGGATCTTTGACTGATTCATCGAGTTGCCTTCTGGCAATAACCTGATCCCTGGAAATAACTCGTTTTCCACTTTTTTTGGTAAGAAGATTTTTTAATCCTTCATCGATTTCTTTCCAAAGATCCGACCAGTCTTCCGTAATCACCTGACTGGCAATATTGCCCCCGCTGCTCCCCCCGGGGGTACCTGAACCGGCCCCGGAAGAACCGCCAATACCTTTGACCGATCCTGAACCTCTCCGGATAGTGGTCA
>CAZSTT010000028.1:0-8417 GCA_964609705.1 uncultured Thermodesulfobacteriota bacterium | reverse complement strand
CCTGGTCTATTTTCAGCACCCGTTTGTCCTTTCCCCGCACCACCGTCACCTGTTTTTCTTCGATCTCGACAATACGATAACCGTTGACCTCATCCCCTTTTTGTTTCAGGACCCCGTTGATTCCCGCCACTCTGGTCCGGCCGCTGACCAGGATCGTAGTCACCCGTAACCCCAGATCCGATTCTCGCTCGGCTTTGACTGGCCCGGCTCCTTCTTTCTTCTGCACGATCCCGCCCAAATGAACTCCCGCCGGCAAAGCAAAGGGATTTCGTTCCCCGGAAGCTCCCCAGACCCTGGGAATACCCCATCCGGTCAACAGGAAGGCGCATAAAACCACTCCCCAGGGGAGAACTATTCTTTTGGGGCAGCTCGGTTCGGAGAGGTTTACCATCACGGTCGGTTCCCAGGCCGGTTTGGGGTTGCGGCAATATGCGCGGCAATATGCAAGGTCTGCTGAATCGTGACCAACAATTTGGGAAACAGGTCCTCTTTCCGACGTATATCGACTTTTTCAATTTCCAGGAAAATCGGCAGGGATGACAGGCTTTCCAAACAAGGACCGATTGCCCCGAAATCGGAGGCCAGATCCACCTCCAGTGTCACCTTTCTGAATAACCCCGGACGGAGGCCGCCCTTTTCTTCCTTTGGATCTTTTGCCGCCTTTTCGCTGAAGTTCATTTGGATTAAATCAATCTTTTTAGTCTGGCTTTCCTTCCCCAGTCGGTCCAGAATCATTTCCAACTGCCGGTCATCCGGGATCCTGCCGGTCAAGGTTTCTTTTTCTTTTCTTTTTTCTTCCACTCTCTTTTTGAGCTGATTAAGCCCGGACACGGAAACGGTCACCGAAGCCAGCTTTTCATTGAATTCCTGAATCTGTTTTTGGAGGGCCACCGTCTCTTTTTTCTTAGGCTGGGTTAAGAATTGGTCAAAACCCATGACCAACCCGATCAATACAGCCGCCCCGATCATGATCTTTTCCCGAGACTTCAAAGCCATCAGAAAGAAACTCCTGAAGACGGACCCGGGCCCTCACCCAGTTTGGCCTGAATTTTAAATTCGGCGGCCCCCCTTGAATATTGGTTGTTTTTCAAGCTGGTCTGAACTTTGGCTTCCTTAAAAAAAGGAGACCGATTCAAGACCTGGACAAACCCGGACAAAGTCTCAATAATTTCCTGGTCCGAGCCGAAGATCAGACCTTGAACCGTCAGGGGATATTCCCGCTTTTCCTTTCCCATAGTGGTCCCTAACTGGGCCGGCACCAGGCTGCCCTCCGTCGCCGGGGACTTGGGGGCTCCCGCCCCACTTTCCGGGCCGGTCCGGATTTCTTGCGACCGGGAAAATTCAAAACGGGTCAAAGTCATATTGCCGGGCACCAACCGGGTCAGCTCCTGGAATAAATGGTTTAAGGGGAGTTTTCTGATCTCGGTCTTGGGAAATCCTTCCAGCTCACTATTCAACCCCGCCTCTTCTTTTTCCAGGCGGGCCAGTTCCTCCGCCGGTTTCCCTATGCGGGCCAGCTGTGCTTCTTTGGAGACTATTTCTTTCTTAAGCCGGGTGACCTGCCGGCTGGCGGTCCAGTATTGAGACCCGAAAAAAAGAACCACGGCCAGGGGCGCAACACCTGCCAGAGCCGGTTTTAAGAATTTATCAAAAGAGATTTTTTTAGCTTGAGCGGCCGAAAATTGAAAACTCAGATTGACGAAGGGCTGCGTTTGAGTGACCAGTCCCAGCAAGGTGGTCAGAAAAGGCATGTTCCTTGAGAAAAGAGTCTCATTAATTTTTTTCTTAAAGATCAACGAACCGGGGATTTCGAAAAATTGGACCGGAATTTCCAGATTTTTTTCCAGGGCCTCCGGAAACCCTTTCAAAAGGCTTCCACCTCCCGTAACCAGTATCCTTTGTATTTCGTAGTCCTTAAATTCGCTTTTATAATAATTTAACGATCGTTCAACTTCAAGAAGGAGCCGGTCCATCACCGACCAGAGCCGTTTTTGCGCCTGATCCACCAGAATCCCTTCCAGGATTGGATCGGCCTCTACTTCTTCCAACAACCCGATCTGGATCTTGATATTTTCGGCATTGTCGTCATCGATCTCACTCTGCTCACCGTCCTTCTCATAAGACCCGATCAGTGATTGAGTAAAGGCATCACCGGCCACGGCAATTTCCCGGGAGAACTTCAGTTTCCCTTCGTTTAAGACAATGATCTGGGTGCTGGTGTTCCCCATATCAATCACGACTGCAGTCTCAGACCAGGGGGCAGGCTGGGTGAACCGGTAGGCTTGCATTAAGCTGAATGGGGGGTTGGAGATAAAAAGAGGTTTCAACCCGGCGCCTTTCAATAAGGCCACCCGTTCCTCAACCACCTCCCGGGTAGCAGCGGCAAAGATAATCTCGGCCTCCGTCTCCCCTTCCTCTTGCTTTAAAACCTCCAGCTTATAGAAGTCTATGATGGCCTCTTCCAGGGAAAAAGGGAAGTCGGCCTTGGAACCCCAGCGAATCGCTTCTCTCATTTCATCATCGGCCAGATCGGTCATCACCTGGTGTCTGGCAACGGTCCACGGACCGGAGATTTCCGAGATAATGTCCGAAGACCGAACCCCCATCCTTTTGAGCGTGTTTCGGATAAGAGCGGATAATTCCTGGGAATACAAATTCTGATCCGGCCACAATCCCTCAGGGAGGCGAACGATTTCGTAATTGACCAGGGTCACTTTTTCCCCGGCCCTCTGGCATTCGGCGATTTTCAGCGAATGGGTTCCGATATCGATTCCCAAGTAATTTTTAGTGAGTTGAAATAAATACAATAAAGTTATCCTTAAACTCTTAAGGCAAATGGCCTCTAAATATTTCTGGAATTTTTTCGGCCTGAACTGATATTGTTTCTTTAGGAGATAAAGGCCCTCCTTCTGATACCGGACTATGGCTATCCTCTCGTTTTTAAAATTAGATATTCTTCAAGAGGTTTAAACAAATCATTACTTTTAAAAAGTAAAAAAGTCAAGACAAAACTCAACATCTTGTATTATTTTTCTTATTTTATACAAGATGTGGTTATTGGATGGGTAGCCATTGAGAATGGCAAAATTAAGGTTTAATATTGGGGGGGTGAGGCCGGGATTGCGTCAAAGGTTTTTTTTCAGGGCCCTCCTGGCGACGGGGTGCGATTCTGTTTCTTTACTTCTCCTCTTTAAGAAAAAAATGCACAGCCTGAACTCCGAGTTGGGAAGGCGGGAGTCCCCTGGCGATCTTCAATCGAGGTAAACCATCCTCTATTATCGACTCTGACAGCGAGACTGTTTCGCCGGGAGTCAGCCCGCCCTCATCGTCATTCATTAGAATTTGAACCCGCGGCCTGTCTTTTTGGGATTCATCAGGATAATTCAAAACCAGGGCTTTGCGACCATCAGTTAATTCTACAATGGCGCCAATAGGATAAATCCCCATCATTCCGATGAAGCTCTTCAATAAAACAGGATCAAAACTCTTTCCTCTCTCCTTCCACATCTTTCTAAGAGCCTCATCGGGAGTGAAGGATCTTGAGCGATAGGCACGGTTCGCTGTCAGAGCCTCATAGACATCGGCGATACGAAGGATTTTTCCCAGAAGACTCGAATGTTTCTTGAAATGAGTCTTGGGGTATCCGGACATATCAGGATTCAAGTGATGTTCAAAAGGCCCCAGGATAACTTTTGACCTCATTTCTTTAGTCATGTTCATCCTCAAAATCTGCCTCACACCGATAAGCGGGTGCCCCCGCATCCTGTTCCACTCCTCATCGCTCAGTTCACCTCTCTTCAGAAGGACCTTCTTGGGAATTCCTACCTTTCCCAGATCATGAAAAAGCCCGCAGACGCAAAGATGTTCGAGCGCTACCTTAGACAAACCGATATAACTGCCCAGGCAGGTAGCCAGGATGGAAACATTGACTGAATGGACATAAGTATAATCATCATAGACCTTGAGGGTTGAGAGTCCGAGTACCAGGGACTGATCTTCCTTAACCATATCGACTATCGTTTGGGCCAGGCGTCTCGACTTGCGAACCCCGGCCACCCCCTGGGAGGCCTTATCTGCTACTTCTTTAATGGAGTCCAGGGCATACAAGTAGGCTTTTTTGCCCTTTTCCTTACGTTCCAGGGTGTCATCTTCCGCCTTCAAGATCGCACCCCAGGAGAACGTCTGGCCCTTGATTTGTCGGCCAAGCCAGTTGAAAGAATCCTCCTGTTTTATTGAAACATCAAGAAGGCGAATAAACTCCAAAAGATTTTCAGAAGAAATATTCCGGGAATCCATAAAAAAATGGAGCCCTCCCAAACCCCTCCCGGAAAAATATTCGATCATTTCATTGATTATTCTGACGGTATCCCTCCGATAGGAAAGTTTTTCTCCGTTGAGGTAGAACCTCCCCCGCCAGATCTGAATTTTCAAATCTTCCTTTCCGGTCATCTCATCGAGAATCACTTTGAACTTAGCCAAGGACTCCCGGGTCAGTTCGTTGTTATCATCATATATTTTGGCGGTCTGGATGAGATGATACAATACTTTCAAGAAAATTATTCCGGGGTCTTCAACCGGAGGGCTATTCTCGTTCAACAACGTTATTCGCCTCCTTTGTCCGGTAAATCCTTTTTTATTTTTTTGACGAGGGATCTCAGGCCCGGATAATAGGAGCGTCCGGCCTTATCCAGAATCAGCGCCGCTTCAGGCACATCCAGCTCTGCGAGGGCTAGAGCGGCACCTCTTCGGAGTGCGGATCTCGAGGATCCGGGAAGCCATTGCCGCTTAAGCAAGGTTTCCTGAAGAAAAGAGATGGAATGAACCGACCCGCATCTCCCTAAGGTTCTGAAACACTGCAGGAGATGTTTTTCCTCGTTATTGCCATAGGGCGTATTAACCAGGTATGAAAGGAGAAGATTCTCGATGGTTTCGTCCCGCGTTCGCCCCAATTGCGTGAGGACCAATTGTCGTATGGAATCATCCTCATCATCGATCATATTAAATATATCCCTCACCCGGGCCGGAGCCCGGCTGCTGATCGCTTTAACCGCCTCCTGGCGCACTCGTGAAGAGGGATGCCGAGTCAACCTTTTTAAATATTTTAAAGATGGCCCGCCCTTTAAGTTGACGATCACCGGGACGAGTCTTTCAACCAGCATTTCATCGGGATGATTGAGCATCGATTCCAGGGGCCGTATATCCTTTGAAGCCCCCCCGATAATCGAATCGATCAGAATTTGCCGGATAGGGGCCGGTTGCGTTTGGAGCAGCAGGGGAACCAGGGTCTGGATAACCGGAGGATCCAGGAATTGAAAAATCTCTCCGAGAACCCCGGCATCCTCCGTATTCAAATCTTTCCAGACCCCCTGAAGGGGTGCCAGGGACTCCTGGCCGGAGACATTTGAAATAAATTCTTCTATCGCCAGACAGGCCCAGGGATTCTCTTCCTTGCAGATATCCAGCACCGATCGCAATCCCTGCAGGATCTTGAGGGCGGCCGCAAAGTGTCTTTCAGCCAGAGAGTAGGTGAATTCTCCTGTAAGCACTTCCAGTATTATTTTAAAATTCTCTTTTTCCCGATCCGCGAGAAGGCAATCCAGCAAGGCGTCCAGATAGGAGGTCAGATCCGTTTCCTCCTCCATTCGAATCATTTCTTTTAGCTTTATTTTCTCCGGTGACGTCAGGGTCAGATCGCCATATTCTATGGGCGGGTCTTCCGGGATTTCAAATTCCTCCCGGAGGTAATCTCCCAACTGTATCCCTAAGGCATTCTCCCCGGCAGGATCAAAAATACCATCGTTCACCTTTGGGTCTTCATCCCAGGAAAAATCGGCGACCTCGTATCGCAAATGAGGGAACTGGTTTTCCCAGAAAGCCGTAACAATGTCACCTTCCGGTTCAGCGGACGGTTTAGCGTACTTCTCTAAGATGATCAGAATTTCTTCCAGTTCCCCGGTCTCGATTCCTTCCACGAACTCCAGCCACCGTATCCCTACCTGGAAAAGGGTAAAATGCAGAGTTCCGTCCTCCGGGAGTCCTTCGGAAATCAATCCGCCCTTGGAAGTAATCTGCTCCCGCTCTATTTCGAACCTAAGGGTTTCGTATTGATGAAGGAAGTCCCTGAGCTGGGCTTGAACTTGATCGATAGAATTTTTAGAAATGGTATGACCCGGAGGGTAAAGCGTCAGGTTCTTGCAGGTTAGCAGCAGGTTGGCAAGAATTTTTTTGGCGGCCTTCAGCTCATCTTCTGAAGGATCGACATTTAAAGGGGGAGAGGGATTATCCGGCCTGTTCATGATCTGACCCTTACAATATTCATCTTCCTGGTTGAACCCTCGGCTTTGGTCGCCGACCGGTTGACCATTTCATCATTAGGCTATTTGTAATCCTTATTCAGCTTATGGATAAGCTCTTGCAAGGTCTGGCTGTCCTGGATCAGAGTCGACCCTCTTTCCTCAGGGAAGGCCAGGGATTCAGTTTCAGATAGAAGCGGGTCGCTTTTCTGGTCCTTGTTTGAATGGTACAGGTAAGGTTCCATAATCGGAGAGTGATATTCGATTTCTTCGTCGGTTTCCCGGGAAGGCTGAAACGCTTTCTGCGGAGGATACAAATCCCTTTGAACCAGCAAGTATTCCTTTAAATATCGATCCTTGGTGAACATCCCCTCCGATTTACCGAGTTGAATAATGTTTTCGATCTGATGGAGTTTATCTTCCCGAATTGTACTTTTAACAGACTGATTTCCCTTAAGAATTGAAAGAAGGGGGACGCGAAATCCAAATTTCTCAAGATAGATCAGATCTTGAATTATCAACCAGACCAGGGTCGAAGCCAGACGGTTGCGAATATCATTCTGGGCTTCCATGGAAAAGGCATTCAAAATACGATGAAGAGCCTCCTCGGAAGTATTGGAATGAAGGGTGGTAATGACCAGGTGCCCTGATTCGGCGATATTCAAAGTCAGTTTGATGGTTTCCGGATCCCGGATTTCCCCGACGACAATAACATCGGGATCCTCCCTCAAGACATCCAGCAGTCCCCTCTCAAACGCCGGCATATGAACGCCCAGTTCCCTTTGTTCCACAAAGGATTTCCTGGAGACCTGCCGATATTCAATAGGATCTTCGAGGGTTATGATATGAGAGGAACAATGGTGATTGATTTCATTAACCAAGGCGGCTATGGTCGAGGTCTTACCGATACCGGTAGGTCCGCCGATGAGGATCAGCCCGGATTTAAGTTTACTGATTTCTCTGAGCGAGGGGTGGAGGTTCAACTGTTCGATGGAGGGAACATTCGCCGGCAGAATACGAATAGCCAGACTGAATCCGCGAGTGGTATAAAAAATATTGATCCTCAGCCGGGAATGAATAAAGCTCAGTGCGCAATCAATGGATTGGCGTTCCCGAAGCTCTTTGATTTGCCCCGGGGACAGAAGCATTTGCACCAGATCATCGATTTCCTCAGGTCTCAAGTCAAGATCCGGTTGATATTGTAAAATTCCGTTGATCCGAAAAGCCACCGGATGTCCTCCGGTGAGATGAATATCGGAAACTCCGGCCGTAAAGGCTGCTCTAATCAGGCTTTCAAATTTCTCCATGGTGAAATTCCCCCTCTATCTTCCTTGAGTTTGCCTCTTTTCTATCCACCGCAAAGGGAGGGCCCTTCTTCTCCGGCCGATTCCACGGTTGTTGTTTTGAAGGATTTAACGGCTTCGCTCATTTTATTATCGGCCCGAAAGTTTAAATACTTAAGACCCTCGACGGCCTTCAATAACCTCTGGGGCACTACCCCGACTTTTGAGGCCTGGCGCCACGATCCGTCGGGCCCGTTGGAGACCTTAACTTCCCGGCAACATGATCAAGATATATCATCCCCAGCACTCATTTCAAACCTTTTGATAAATCCCATAAAGGGTGGTGCCTATCGGTAACGGGATTCCTTTTTTGATAAGCCAGGATTCAAAAATTAATATTGAATAGAAGATCCGGTTGATGCCTTTGGGAAGGGCCATGAAATGGACCCGGTGCCGGGGAGAATTTCTTTTGAGCCGGCGCTGGAGAGCTACGGGCAAGAAAAGGAAACACATCCAAAAGCCCAACTCCCGGTCCTTAAAGTCCAGCAGGAGATTCCGGATCATTTTTTTATTGTAACGCCTGAAATGCATTAAAGCCAGGTCATGAGCCCCAAAAAGTGACGGCAAGGCCGGTACTGTAAAAATAAAAAAACCACCCGGCTTAAGGACCCTTAGCATTTGCAGAACCGCCGACCGGTCATCTTCGATATGTTCCAAAACGTCAAAGGCCAGCACCCAGTCAAAAAAATGATCGGGGTATTGAATAGCGCCCAGTTCACAATTATTTTTTTCGACCACGAGGTCTTGGGGAATCCCGTTTAATAGATCGAGATCCGGTTCG
>CAZSTT010000027.1:0-26684 GCA_964609705.1 uncultured Thermodesulfobacteriota bacterium | reverse complement strand
TTAACAGGTTGCTGAAAAAGGCCCATCTACTGCGTTGCCCTCATCCCTCGTCATTTTGCGGCGTACTTCTATGTACGCCTCATTCCTCGGAATTTCGGGACGCCTTGCAGGCGGTCGGCTCAGCCGGCCTTTGGAAAGGCTTCCCTTGGGAAGCCCGGGACCTTTTTGAGCAACCTGTAAAAAAAGAGTTTTTCCTCATCCTGCTAAAAGGACTGGAAGGGGCGTTAGGTGGTTTTTTTATTTATATAAAAGGAGAATCAAACCAGCATGATTGCAACATCCAATATCACTCTTTCCTACGGGAAAAGAGTACTTTTTAAAAATGTTAACATTAAGTTCACTCCCGGTAATTGCTATGGGCTGATCGGCGCCAACGGATCGGGGAAGTCCACCTTTCTCAAGATTCTGGCTGGTGAGCTGGAGGCCGACCAGGGGGGAATTCTATGCGGCCCGCGGGAACGAATAGCCCTTCTCCGTCAGGATCACTTTGCCTTCGATGAGGAAACAGTTTTCCATACGGTCATTATGGGGCACAAACAGTTGTATGACATTATGATGGAGCGGGAGGCGATGTACTCCAAGGGTGAATTAAGCCAAACGGAAGGTGTTCGTTGTGCTGAAATTGAGAGTGAGTTTGCGGAAATGAACGGTTATGAAGCCGAAGCCGAAGCAGCCGTGCTCCTGAGCGGAGTCGGTATATCGGATGATCAGCAGACGAAGAAAATGAAGGAGCTGGAGGCGGGTGACAAGGTCCGTGTCCTTTTGGCCCAGGCGCTGTTTGGCAATCCCGATGTGCTTCTCCTGGATGAACCGACCAATAACCTCGATCTGAAATCCATCCAATGGCTGGAAGAGTTCCTTTCACGGTTTGCCAATACGGTTATCGTGGTTTCCCATGACCGGCACTTTCTGAATCAGGTCTGCACCCATACCGCGGATATCGATTTCGGGCGGATTCAGATTTATGTCGGCAATTATGATTTCTGGTACCGGGCCAGCCAGTTGAACTTAAAGCAGAAGCAGAATGAGAACCGCAAAGCATCGGAAAAGGCGGATGAACTCAAAGCTTTTATTCAGCGCTTCAGCGCCAATGCCTCCAAGTCCAAGCAGGCCACGTCGCGCAAGAAGCTGCTTGAAAAACTCACTCTGGAAGATTTACCGGTCTCCTCAAGAAAATATCCCTATGTGGTCTTCAAACCGGAGAGAGCGTGCGGTGACATCATCCTGAGCATTGAGGGGTTGACCAAAGAGATTGACGGGGTCAAGGTTTTGGATAATTTTAACCTGGTGGTGCGGAAAGGGGATAAAATCGCTTTTACCGGGGATACCTCTCTGGCCCGAACGACCCTTTTCCGGATCCTGGCAGGCGAGCTGGAACCGGACAGCGGCAGTTACCGCTGGGGGATAACCATTACCAGCGCTTATTTCCCCCAGGAGAATAGCGAATTTTTTGCTCAAGAGATGACCTTGCTTGAATGGCTGGGCCAGTATGCACCCCCCATGGAGGGTGAAACCTTTGCCCGCGGCTTTTTAGGCCGAATGCTTTTCTCCGGTGAAGAGGCCCTGAAAAAGACAGTCGTCCTCTCCGGCGGCGAGCGGGTGCGCTGTATGTTGTCGCGTATGATGCTGACCGGGGCCAATGTCCTGATTCTTGATGAACCGACCAATCACCTGGATCTGGAATCGATCATCGCCCTCAATGATGCGTTGATTGCCTTCAGTGAGGTAATCCTGTTTGCCTCCCATGATCAGGAGTTTGTTGCCACCGTGGCCAACCGTATTATCGAGATCACCGAGGGCGGCGCCATGGACCGCAGTTTGGATTTTGAAGAGGATCAGGGGCAGGGATATATGGCGAAAGCAAGCTTTGGATAAATAAAACGGCGTCGAGCTAGGAAAACTGCCTTTCTGTTAGATAGAATTATTCTTTAATGGTGGAGTATAAATTAAGAGAAATTATGGTCAAAGGGAAAAGGAATGGGGTGAAGCACATTAAATGTCATGTCTTGAAAACAATTTCTTTAATTCGTTGCCAAAGATCATATACTTCCAACTCGTGAGACCATTTTTCGATGTAATCCAGATCAAGATTTCCGGCCTGAGTCTGGGTTACTTTCAAGGCATCTTCCCATTGTCTTTCGGAGGCGCCTAGTTTGGACCATTCCAACTTTGACAAGATTACATCTTCGGCGGTAGCCATAGCGGCAGTTATTCCAAGAATTTCAACTTGAAGACGGCGGCTGAATTCATTCAGGCTGAATGGTCGATTCTTTCGGATGATCAGATCGGCTTTATAACCCGAAGCTTCATCAATGATATTAAAAGCCCGTTGAAACTGCACCGCTTGATCAATTTCTTCTTCATTGACATAATAACCTTTCCCCAAAGATCGGGCGAATCGATGGAGATCCATTGGGTCAGCCTCCACAACGGTATCTATATCCATGGTCGTCCTGGGATATCCATGGTAACTGGCAGCAACTGAGCCGACCAGCATAAACGAGATCCCGGATTCGGAGAGCTTTTTCAGGAGTCTTTTTAAAAAATCAGCCTGGGTTTTCAACGTCGGTCTCTTTCTTACACCCGTTTGATTTCTATTTGGTGAATTTCCCTGAAAAATAAGGACCAAAGTTCTTCTTCCGGAACTTGCGGATGTCTGCTTTTAAAACCCGCCAAGGTGATATCCCGCAGATCATCGCTTAAGCGCATGGCCGCCAAAAGGCGATTTTCTCCGCTCATCCGGCGAAAAATCGCCTGCTGCAGTGCTTCGGCTGCCAAAGAGGAGTCGCTAATCATTCCCTATTCTCCATAATCATCCTTCCTTCAGAGCTAAAGTTATATCTTACCATAAAATGATCCCTTTGGGAAATGAACCGGAGGCTGGATCAGATGCTCTCGGATCGGAACAGACAACTTATCACAATTTGTTGTAGGTTCCGAAGCTCTTCTCTGATCAGGGCAAAAATAGAATCCTTATATGAAATTCTCTTGCATGATTACACGATGATGCAGGGAGGGCAAAGGGTCAGGAGTCAAGTCGCATGCCCAAGGCCCGCATTCTGGAATATAAACTGGTGCGTTTCATTCCCAGCATTTCGGCGGCGCCATCCGGTCCGGAAATTCGTCCCCCGCTTTTCTGTATTATATATTTAATGTAGCGGCGTTGTACTTCCTCCAAAGAAGGTGAATCAGCAAAGGGATTAAACTGGTCTGACTGGATATCGGCCGGCAGGTTTAATTCCAGTTGATTTTCCGCTGATAGTATTACGGCCCGCTCAATGACATTTTTTAATTCCCGAATATTTCCCTGCCACCGGTAACTTCTTAACATTTTTTCCTGCTCGTTGCTGAGTCTAAGGGTCCTTCGTTTATATTTAATGGCATATTGTTTAATGTAATATTCCGCTAATAAGGCAATGTCCTCTTGGCGTTCTCTTAAGGGAGGCAAATAAAGAGGGATGACGTTCAGTCGATAAAAGAGGTCCTGGCGGAATCTCCCGGCTGCAACTTCCTCATCTAATTTGCGATTGGTGGCGGCTATGAGTCGAAAGTTGGAGGTGATGGTGCGGGTACCGCCCAAACGGTTGAAGGTCTTTTCCTGTAAGACCCTCAAAAGCTTGGTTTGAGCCGTTAAAGGCAGTTCCCCCACCTCATCCAGAAACAGGGTGCCCTGGTGGGCTAATTCCAGACGTCCGATCTTACGAATGTCCGCGCCGGTAAAGGCCCCCCGTTCGTGTCCGAAAAGCTCACTCTCCAGTAGATTTTCCGGAATAGTAGTCACATCCACCACAATAAAAGGTTCTTTACCTCGAGGGCTGTGCTCATGGATTCTCTTGGCCAGCAATTCCTTGCCGGTGCCCGTCTCTCCCAGGATGAGAATGGATGATTCGGTTTGGGCAATGTGGTCGGCTTGTTCCAAAAGGCCTGACATGATTTTTGAGCAATGAATGATTTCCTCCCGATTCATTTCCAGCAGAAGAGATTTTTCCGAGGCCAGGAGATTACGTTCCTCCTTGACCTGTAAATAACGGAAACGTCGTTCAATGACTAAATTGGTGTGGCCCACCATTTGTTTCATGATCGCCGGACTGGAAAAATCAAAGGTGTCGTCCAGATAGGAATTGTCGTAATAGAGCACCCCATGGGTTTTCCCTTCGATTTCAATAGGGATACACATCAAAGATCGCACTTGCTGGATGGTTTCTGCGGACTTATCCCTTGAGGTTCTTCCGACCTGGGGTTGATTGGTTCGAAAGGCTTTTTTTATTATATCCATACTGTTCTTAAAACTTCCGGCTTTGACCTCTCGCAGGGTCAGGTTACAGGCTGCCCTGAGTTCGGGTTGGGAAGTAAAGTTACCGGAAGGGAACCAAAAAAGTCCGCTCCTTTCGGCTCCGAAAATTCGGCTGGTAGATGTAAGCATTTTGGCCAGAATTTCGGACTGGTTTTCGCTGGGGTAAAGGGATTCGATCATTTCCAAATATCGTTCCAGAAACTCTTCATTTCGACCCCTGGGTTCCAGAGGACTTTCCTTTTTTTCCAGCAGATGACGAAATTCGTCGGGGAAAAATTCGTCCCCATAGCCTCCGAGCAGTCCTTTGGCCTTATGGATAAGTTGTTCTGCCGATTTCCTTTTCCCCCGCCCCAACTCCAGCCTGGCCTTTTCCATAACGGTTCTTGACAGTTGCACCGGATCCCCTGACTGTTGAAGATATTTTTCACTCTCTTGCAGGTCCTCTTCAACCTTTGCCAGTTCACCCCCTCGAACCAAAGATTCCTTGGCCCGAAGACGCAAGGCCACCCCTTGTAGATGAATATTGATCCCTGATAAAAGGCGATCCATTAAGTAAGCAAATTCCAAGTTGGGAATCGGGTCAAAGCCCAGCCGATGGAATTCATAGAGCATCTCCAGGATCCAGGGAGAGGCAAATTGTCGAATAAGACCGGCTGACCTCCCTTCCAAACTGGTTTTTTTTAACAATTCATAGGCCGCTTCCATCCGGCCCTGCAGAAAATGATACAAAGCAAGACCTCCGCCGGCCAGATAAAGTCCGAGCTCATTGTGAACCTTAATGGCCTCTTTATGGCTCTGTTGGAGATGAAAGAGGCCTTCCTGGTCTTTCCTCATCAGGACCAAAACAGTTCCTAAAACAGCCTGGATGGAACTGGATAAGGCCTTATCGGATCGCTCGACCGCCAGACGCCAGTTGAAATCTAGACTTCCAATGGCCCGATGGAACTGTCCCAGGTAAGCGGTGCAATATCCCAGGAATAATGGGGCTATGGGGTTGATCACCATCCGGTCCATTCCTGTGTCCAACGATTCCTCCATCTTATCCAGATACTCCAGGGATTCCCTGAACAGCCCCTTAATGAAATAGAACATTCCCAAAAATTCAGCGGACTGCTCCCGGATATCTGCGTCGCCCAGTTCTTCGATTTCTTCAAATCCTACGGAGAGGGCTACCAGGGCCTCATCGCGACGGTCCGAAAAATAATAAAGTCGTCCGAGGTGAAGATTAGACAAAGCGTGGGCCCTCCGGTCGCCCAGCCTGTCGGCTGCTTCCAGGGCCTTTAATAAAATTTCTTCCAGTTTTGTAAAACCGCTGCCCAGGGAAAAGCTGAGATTGGAAAACTCCAGGGCTGCGGAAAGAAGCAATCCCCCAACCGGTTTTTCATTACTGATCCCGATGAAACGCCTTGCGGCTTTTTCGAGATAAGAATGTCCCTGTTCGGGATGATTTTCTTTTAAGGCCTGTCGGGCCAACTCAATCTCACACTCCCCGGCCTCTTTTGCCCAACCGGCTTTGTCCAATAGAGTCAGTCGGTCCCGTAAATCCACCTTTTCAATCCCGTTCTCGTAAGTGATTTTTCTGGCCAAATTTCCCAGGTGAGTAGGGGTGTTAATGGCTAGGAGGCGGGATAGAACTTCCGGAGGCAACTCTTTTTTTTCCAAGGCAAAGCGGTTGTTTCCATATTTTTTAACCCACCCCAAGGATTGAGTTTTCTCCAAAAGATCAAAAAGAGGTCCTGGAAGTAAAGGGGCCAGATGTCCGGCCAGGTCTATTCCCAGGGGCTGGCCAAAGGCCTCCAGAACAGCCAGAAAGGCCCATTGTTCATTCGATAATTCAGGAAAATGTTCGGGCAGATTCATCGACTTCTCTCTTTCAATTTATGAAACGGGACAGTTTTAAGTGGTGTCTTTATTAAGACGTTTCGTGTCTTCATTAGATCAAGCTGTCTTAAATTGTCAACCTAATTTTTATAAATAATTGTTTATATTTACTAAAAAATATATTTCCGTCTTGGTACGCCTTTTGCTCATTAGAAGGCAAGAGGAAAAAGCGAAGTTAATTTTTAGATCAAAAAAAAGGAGGAGAGGGCATGGCAATTTTTAAAGACACCAACGTGGTGCAGGAACTTTTTGGAGAACTGTGGACCAAGATGATTAAGGAAACCGAGTTCGGACCAAAGCTTAAAGAAAGTGAGTTGTCTATTTTATTTATGACCGAAGATCCGGAGGTGGTTATGTATGTGGATATCGATGGACCCCTTTTTGGAGAAGAGGCCAAGGCCAAGACCCCGGTGGTGACTATGAAAATGTCCGGCGACACGGTCCACAAATTTTGGCTCAAACAAGTAAACGTCCCCAAGGCCCTGGCCCTTCGCCAGATCAAGGCCAAAGGACCGGTGGGCAAGATACTGCAGATACTCCCGCTGCTTAAACCCGGATTCGCGCTTTATCCGGAGTACTGCAAAAAATACAATCTGCCTATGAATGGATAAGGGGGGACAAAATATGGATTACTTCGATCTTGATTTAAGTTTGTCTGAAGACGACAAGGCCCTGAAAAAGGCCGCCCGGACCTTTGCCCAGGATGTGATGCGGCCGGTGGCCAAAAAGCTCGATCTATTAAGTGCCGAAGAGGTCATCGCCCCGGAGTCACCCCTCTGGTCCTACCTGCGCCAGGCCTACGAACTGGGATATCACAAAGTTCTTCTCCCCGAATATTACGGAGGATTAGGCCTCAATCCTCTTCAAATCAACCTTGTTTTTGAGGAAATGGGCTGGGGCAGCTTCGGTCTGGCGCTCCTGACGACCGTGGTCTGCTTCCCCTTTTATTGCGCTTGCATGACTAATAACGAAGAACTTATCGAGACCTTTGTCCGGCCTTTTTGCGAATGCACCGATGGCAGTATCCGGGGTTCTTGGGCCATTACCGAACCGGATCACGGCTCCGATGTGACCGCGGTGGGGGAGGAGTATTTTGCCTCCAGTAAGATGCGGGGAAATGTTCAGGCTGTGCTGGAGGGTAACGAATGGATCATCAGCGGTCAGAAGTCGGCCTGGGTCTCAGGCGGTACCATTGCCACCCATGCCATGCTCCACCTGCAAATTGACCCTTCCCAAGGTTTTGCCGGGAACGGCATCTGTGTTTTACCCCTGGATCGAAAAGGGGTGTCAAGAGGAAAACCTTTGGAAAAACTGGGCCAGCGGGATCTTAACCAGGGTGAAATCTATTTTGACGAGGTCCGGGTTCCCAAAGATTGGATGATTGCCGAGCCCGAATATTATGTGCCTCTGCTGGATATTATTTTGGCTTCGGCCAACCTCTGCATGTCCGCCTGGTCTGTGGGTCTGGCTAGGGCTGCTTTTGAGGAGTCTTTGGCTTACACCAAACAAAGGGTTCAAGGCGGGAAGGCCCTCCATGAGCATTACTCCATGAAGCAGCGCCTATTTCATCTTTTCTCCCGGGTGGAAACAGGCCGGGCGATTTCCCGAGCGGCCATGAACCTGAACCTGAACCTATCCCCGCCCCATGTGGAATATTCCCTGGTAGCCAAGACCCAATGCACGGAAATGGCCTTTCAAAACGCCCACGACGCCATCCAGATCTTCGGGGGCAACGGCCTGACCCGGGAATACATCGTGGAGAAGCTTTTTCGAGATGCCCGGGCAACCTTGATCGAAGACGGGAACAATGAAACCCTGGCCAGACACGGCGGGCATATTTTAGGGGAAACCTATCCTCGTCCACCTTTGGATTTTTAAACTATCTTAATAGGGTTCTGGCGGAACCCCTGCTCTTGGAGGAAAACATGACCCGTATTTATATTAATGAATGGCCGCTCTATGCACCACCGGATCAGGCCAAAAAAGACAATGTCCTACTGGTGGCCAAATTAATGGTCAACGCGGCCCTGACCGCACCTTTTACCGGTGGGGTCAATGGGGTTGAGTCCGAAATCGCCCATGGACAACCCGAGCTGGAAAAAATCGCCCGGGAGATGGAACGGCTGGCCCACCAGGAAGTCCCCAAAAAATTAAAGAAACCTTTTTTGTATGAAGCGGCCATGGTCCGGGAGAGTGATGCCGTGGTTTTCCTGGGCAACTTCAGGGCCCGCAACACCCCCATGGATGCCGGATGCGGACTTTGCGGCGGTGAGCCGGACTGTTCCTTTTTTTATGAACGGGTCTCCCATTTGAACGGCGTGGTCGATCATACCGACCGGAAACGCACCACAGCGATCAAGGGTCCGCTTTGTATGCTCCGGGCCCATGATCTGGGTTTCGCCCTGGGATCGGCCCTGTGGATTGCCTCAACCCATTTCGTTGATTCCAAACCCTGTTATTCGGTCGGCCTGGCCGGTCGTAACCTGGATTTCTGTATGAATTCCGAAGTGGTGGTCGGTATCTTGCTTGGCGTGGCCGCCAAGAACCCCTATGCCGATATCCCGAGTGACTACCACCTGACCAATATGACTCAGATGGTCGATGCCGTGCGCAAGATCGCCGTGGTTACCCGTCAGGTCCCCAACCATCCCTACATGGTCTTTGACCCTGCCCGTCAAGCCGGAGACCAGGACAAGAAAGAGGAGGAATAGAACATGGCCGTATATGATGGACTCGAAGTTGCTAATCAACATATGCTGGAGGTGGCCAAGGCTTGTGCCGTTGCCGCCGCCAAGGCCCCGACCCTGACAGGCCGTCTTGATCTAAGGATGGAAATCCTGACCGGGGAGGATCTGGAACCGATGATCCAGGTCCTGGAAACTTTAGGTAAGACTTCCGCTTTTCAGCTCCATGACGCCACAGCCTTCCGGACCTACAAGAATGACGGGGTCCTGCCGCCGGTCCTGCTCCTGGGAGCGGATCTCTGCCAGCCACCCCTCTGGAACTGTGGAGGCTGCGGGTTCCCCACCTGTGGAGAATACTTAAAATACCTCAGGACGAACAAGGGAGTGGGTGTAGGGGCCTATGGGCCTTCCTGTCTCTGGAAAGTGATCGATCTTGGTATGGCTGCCGATCAGGCCTGTGCCTGTGCAGCCATGCATCGGGCCGAGGCTCGCATCCTTTTCAGTTTGGGAGCGGTCTCTATGTTCTTAGGGCGAATGGAAGGTTGCTCTTTTGTTTTGGGGTTGCCGGTAGGCCCTGTGGGGCAAAATCGCTGGTTCGACCGGATGCCCTGGACCAAGGTAATCAATTACGAACAGCGCACTATGACCCAGATGTCCGGAGCACCCAATCTCTTCATGGCCTTTTCCGGGGGTGGGCGTCCTATTATCAAGACCAAGCCCCGCTGGTGGGAAGATCCGACTTTTATGAAGGTCGAAAAAGACGAAGACTTCATGGAGGCCATGGCCAATGGACAGGCCGAGGTCTATGAGAAAATAATGGGATTCGCCGGTGTGCTGGATGAAGAATAAGGGTCCAAGGATTTCAGGATTCAAGGGTTCAAGGGGGGTCGGCTTTGCCGACTTATAGAAAAGGTTCCTCTTGGGGAACCGGGAAGTCGATAAACCGACCAAAAAAATTCCCCCTTCGGGGACTGCCTGGGATTTTACTTCCATGCTTTTCACTTTAACTCTTGGCCCTTAGAACCCTTTTGAAAAACAATAAAATTTCATTCGGAAATGTTTCTCCGGATGAGCACAACTTATATGAGGAGGTACATATTATGCCAGCAGTAATTGATTTTTGGGACAGAGGATGGCGGATCAACCCCAATGGGGTCGCCTATTATATGGATGGTAAGGAGTTTACCTATGCCGAGATAAGGGGGCTTTCCTGCCGCATAGCCAATGCCTTGCTTGCCAGAGGATTTAAAAAAGAAACCAAGGGAGCCATCTGGTCGCTGAATCACCCCATATCCTGGACCTGTACGCTTTCTCTGTGGCGGGCCGGAATGGCCTGGATACCGGTAAACCCGCGCAGTACCTTGGAAGAAAACAAGTATATCCTGGAAACCTTTGATGCCGAAGTCATCTTCTTCACCAAGTATTTCGCCGAGGCGGCCTTGTCACTAAAAGACCAGTTGCCGAATATTAAGCTTTGGATCTGCATTGACGACACCGTGGAAGGCGCACAATCTCTGGAAGACTTCGTTAAGAATCAACCCTCCACTCCGCCCAAAATCGACTATAAAGCGGAAGATATGATAGCCCTTTTCCCGACTGGAGGTACGACCGGTTTGCCCAAGGGGGTCATGCTTTCCAACCGGAGTATTTCCACCTTCTGCATCAATTATTCATTGGCCGCTTTTTATCCGAGCGACGAATATCCGGTCAATTTGGCGGCTGCGCCCATGACCCACACGGCCGGGGTACTTACCCTTCCCTGCTCGGCCCGTGGTGGTAAGGTGGTGGTCCTGACCAAGCCCGATCCCATGTTGGTGTTTGAGGCCATCGCCAAACAACGGGTGACGGAATTCTTCCTGCCGCCGACGGTGATCTATCGGCTGCTCGATGTACCGGGTATTGAAAAATTAGATTTTTCCTCGGTCCGCTATTTGTTGTATGGGGCGGCGCCCATGTCCGTGGAAAAGCTAAAAAAGGCCATTGGAATCTTTGGCCCGATCATGATGGGGGGGTTTGGACAGACCGAAGCCCCGGCCTCTATCTCTTTCTTCCGGCCAGAAGAGCACTTCAAAGGTGGGATCGGCAAGGAATTCGCCGATGAGGCGCGGCTGACTTCTGTGGGGCGGCCCTGTATGCTGACCAAGGTAGAAATTATGGATAACGGCAATAATATCGTCCCGGCCGGCGAGACGGGGGAGATCTGTGTCAGCGGTGATCTGGTGATGTTGGGATATTATAAAAACCCGGAAAAGACCGCCGAAACGATTATCAACGGTTGGGTGCATACCGGTGATGTGGGTCACATGGATGCCGAAGGCTATCTCTACATTACCGATCGCAAGAAGGACATGATCATTTCGGGCGGGTTCAATGTCTATCCCCAGGAAGTAGAGCAGGTTCTCTGGGGACATCCGGCAGTAGCCGATTGCGCGGTCATCGGGGTGCCCGATCCGCAATGGGGCGAGGCGGTAAAGGCCGTAGTCGAGTTAAAGCCCGGTAAGACGGTTACGCCGGAGGAATTGATCGCTCTGTGCAAAGAGAAATTAGGGAGTGTCAAGGCGCCGAAAACGGTGGAAATCGTAGCCGAACTTCCGCGCAGTACCAACGGTAAGGTGCTGAAAAAGGATCTGCGTGCCCAGTACTGGAAGGGAACCACAAAAAGCATTTAACAGGATGGAAAATCTCAGGTTGCTCAAAAAGGGCTAGATACAAGGCGTCCGAAGTTTCCGAGGAATGAGGCGTACATTGTAGTACGCCGCAATGACGAGGGATGAGGGCAACGCAGTAGATGGCCCTTTTTCTGCAACCTGCATAGGAGAAGAAACAATGCGTGACGTATATGTCGCCGGTGTAGGGATGACCCGTTTTGCCAAATATATGGATCGGAACATAAAATATCTGGCCGGTGTGGCCTTGGATACCTGCTTAACCGATGCCGGGCTGCAGAAAAAGGACCCGGAGGCGGTCTGGTTCTCCAATTCAACCTGGGGGTATTTCCAGGACCAGCAATGCATCCGGGGACAGGTGGCTCTGCGGGAGGCTGGCCTTGAAGGCCTGCCAATCACCAATGTGGAGAATGCCTGCGCCGGTGGGGCCACGGCCTTTCACCTGGCCTGGCTGGGCGTGGCTTCAGGCCTGTACGACTGTACCCTGGCTATCGGTGCCGAAAAACTCTACAACGAGGACAAACAGAAGATGTTTGGGGCCTTTTCGACCGGAGTTGATGTGGAAAATATTTCCGGGTTGTTGACAGCCTGGATGAACGTTCTCGATGATCTTAATCTGGACCTTCCAAAGTCGCAAGATTCGGATGGGGCCGGGAAAAATAGAAGTGCCTTCATGGATATTTATGCCGGCATGTGCCGCTGGCACATGGCCACTTACGGGACGACCCAGCGCCAACTGGCGATCATCGCCTCCAAGAATCACTTCCACAGCTCCCTGAATCCCTATGCCCAGTTTCAGAACGAAATGAACATCGAGGAGATTCTGGGTGCCCGGCCGGTTACCTATCCCCTGACTGTACCCATGTGCGCCCCTATAGGGGATGGGGCAGCGGCGGCCATACTCTGCTCCAGAAAATTTCTCAAGAAATTAAGAAATCCGCGATTGGTGAAAGTATTGGCTTCTGTTCTGGGATCGGGCACCGACCGGGGTATATCCGAAGAGGACAAAGATATCGCAGTTCGGCTTTCTCACCTGGCCTACAAGAAGGCCGGTGTCGGGCCGCAGGATATTGACCTGGCTGAAGTGCATGATGCCACAGCCTTCGGCGAGCTGCATCAGACCGAGGCCTTGGGCTTCTGTCCCAAAGGGGAAGGCGGTCCATTCGCTGAATCAGGGGCGACCCGGTTAGGCGGAAAAATGCCCATCAATACCTCCGGGGGTCTTGAATCGCGGGGGCATCCCATCGGGGCCTCCGGATTGGGCCAGATCAATGAACTGGTAAGCCAGCTTCGCCATGAAGCCGGATCACGGCAGGTGGAAGGATGCCGTCTGGCTCTGGCGGAAAACGGCGGCGGCAACCTCAGCTTTGAAGAAGCGGCCATGGGCCTTCATATACTGGAAAGGGTAGACGGATAGCAAGAAAACCAATCCCGGCTCTGTCGGGATCTAAGGCT
Source organism: uncultured Thermodesulfobacteriota bacterium (assembly GCA_964609705.1). Classification (GTDB taxonomy): domain Bacteria; phylum Desulfobacterota; class RBG-13-43-22; order RBG-13-43-22; family RBG-13-43-22; genus RBG-13-43-22. The sequence goes on along the minus strand of CAZSTT010000027.1, from coordinate 13,704 downwards.
AGACTGTCATGCCCTGTCTAGGGGCGTGACACCATCTATCATGAAAACAGTTGGGTTCATGGATAAACATGGACTAGACAAGTTCAAAGGTCTTAATCCCTAAAGGGCAAATAGGGTTTTCCTGAATCGAAGTAGTTCTGAAGTCACAAGGACCCCCATCATCTAATCAAGTTCGCAATCCCAGGAGCCTCATGCGGGAGTAAAGGGTGGTGCGGTTCATACCCAATAAATCAGCAGCCCCGCCAGCCCCGGCAATTTTCCCACCCGTTTTTTTGATGACGAATTCTATATAACGACGCTGCAGTTCATCCATAGTCGGAAAATCGGCAAAGGGATTAAACGGGTTGGCCTGGATATCGGCCGGCAGGTTCAGTTCCAGTTGGTTTTCGGCTGACAGGATAACGGCCCGCTCAATGACATTTTTCAATTCCCGTATGTTTCCGGGCCATCGATAGCTCTGCAACAATTTTTTTTGCTCGTCAGTGAGTCCCTCCGTGCTGCGTTTGTATTTGACCCCATATTGTTTAATAAAGTAATTCGCCAGGAGGGGGATATCTCCCGGCCGTTCCCTTAAGGGCGGCAGAGAAAGGGGGATGACGTTCAGGCGATAAAAGAGGTCCTGACGAAATCTTCCAGCCATCACCTCTTCCTCCAACTTCCGATTGGTAGCGGCCACCAGGCGAAAATCGGAGGAGATATTGCGCGTGCCGCCCAAACGGGTAAAGGTCCTTTCCTGGAGGACCCGGAGTAGCTTGGTTTGAGCGTTCAAAGGCAGTTCCCCTATTTCATCCAGAAAGAGGGTGCCCTGGTGAGCTAGTTCAAGGCGTCCGATTTTGCGGTTGTCCGCGCCGGTGAAGGCGCCCCGCTCGTGGCCGAAAAGCTCACTCTCCAATAAATTTTCCGGAATAGTGGTCAGATCGACCACTATGAAAGGCTTGTCGCATCGCGGGCTGTGGTCATGGATCCTCTTGGCCAGCAGCTCTTTCCCGGTGCCGGTTTCTCCCAGGATGAGAACGGTGGATTCGGCCGCGGCGATCTGGTCGGCCTGTTTTAAAAGGCCGGCCATGAGGTCGGAGCGATGGATGATCTCCTCCCGGCTCTTTTCCATCAGAAGTGATTTCTCCGAGGCCAGCAGATTTCTTTCCTCCTCGACCTGCCGATAATGGAACCGCCGTTCAATAACTGAATTGAGGTGGCCCACCATTGGTTTCAGGATAGTCGGATCGGAAAAATCAAAGGCGTCTTCCAAATAGGAGTTGTCGTAATAAAGCACTCCTTGCGTTTTCCCTTCAACTTCGATAGGAATGCACATGGAAGATTGCACGGGTTGAGCAACCTTGGAGACTGGATTGGAGGGAGTTCTTCCGACCAATGGTTGACCATTACGAAAGGCTTTTTTAATCATATTCAGGCTGTTCTTGAAACTTTCCGCTCTGACCTCCCGCTGGTTCAGGTTGCTGGCTGCCCTGAGTTCAGGGTAGGTGAGATATTTGCCTGAGGGAAACCAAAACAATCCGCTTCGTTCTGCCCCGAACATCCGGCTGGTGGAAATCAGCATTTTGTTGAAAATTTCAGCCTGGGTTTCACCTGGCGAAAGGGATTCGATCATCTCCAGATACCGTTCCTGAAACTCATCTTTAGCTCCCTTAGATTCTGGAGACATTTCCGGTTTTTCCAAGAGATGACGGAATTCATCGGGAAAGAATTCTTCACCATATCCCCCCAAAATCCCCTTTGCTTTTTGAATAAGCTCGCGGGCTAATTCCCTCTGACCTTTCCCCAATTCCAATTTAGCCCTTTCCAGGATGGTTTTGGATAACTGAACCGGATCCCCGGCCTGTTCCAGACATTCCTCGCTAAGGGATAAATCTCTTTCGATGACCGCTAGGTCACTACCTTGGCTCAAAGATTCTTTGGCCCGGATACGGAAAGCCACCCCTTTTAAATGGACATTGACTCCTGACAGAAGGCGCTCCAGCAATCCCAGAAACTGAAAGTCCGGAATTGGTTCAAACCCCAGCCGATGAAACTCATAAAGCATTTCGAGAATCCAGGGGGCGGCGAATTGGCGGATCAAACCGGCTGTCCTCCCTTCTTGCAAGGATTTTTTCATCAGATCATAGGCCTTTTCTACTCGGCCGTGAATAAAATGGTGTAGGGCCAGGCCGCCCCGCGCAAAATAAAGTCCAACGGCATTGTGAACCTTTTCCGCTTCTTTCTGGGCTTGTTGCAGATGAACCAGCCCTTCCCTGTCTTTTCTTAACAAAACCAAAATAGTCCCTAAAACCGATCGGATAGAGCCGGCCGAAGCGGGGTCGGAGCGCTCCATGGCTAGGCGCCAGTGGAAATCCAAGCTGCCAATAGCCTTGTGAAATTGTCCTAAAAATGTGGCGCAGTAACCCAGGAATAAGATGGTGGCCGGATTGATTAAAGAGTCTTTCGAACCCTGTTGAAAGATTTTTTCGGCCTTATCGAACTGTTCCAGGGCTTCCTTTAAATAACCCTTGATGAAAAAAAATATCCCCAGAAATTGAGCGGATTGTTCACGAATATCTTCATCGTCCAATTCTTCTAAGCCTTCGAACCCTTTTGAAAAAGAAACCAGGGCGTCATCCCGGCGGTCGGAAAAATAATATAAACGGCCAAGATGCAGTTGCAACAGAACACGGCTGCGCCGGTCCCCTAATCGATCTGCGGTTTTTAGGGCCCTGTGCAGATAATTTTCCAGAACGGCAAATCCTTGGCCTAAAGAAAAACAAAGATTAGAAAGCTCCAGGACCGCAGAAAGAAAAGGTTCCTCCACTCCCTTTCTTTTACCAACCGCCTCGGTGAAGCGCTTGACCGACTTTTCCAATAACAGCAAGGCATCTTCCGGGTGTTTTTCCTTTAAAGCCTTATGCGCCAAATCGATCTCGCCTTCGCCTGCCTCCCTGATCCAACCCGCTTTGTCCAGCAGGATTAGTTTTTCCTGGAGATCGACTTCGATTCCGTTTCCCTGGCTGATTCTTCTGGTCAGATCGTCAAGATGTTTTGGGCTATTGATTTCTTGCAGATGACTTTTCACCTCGATCGGTAGATGATCACCTATTCCGAAAAGATTATTTTCGTATTTTTTTATCCACCCCAATGGTTGGGTCTTCTCCAGGAGGTCAAAAAAAGGGCCGGGAAGTAGGGGAGCCAAATATCCAGCCAGATGAATACTGACCGGGGTATTGAAAGCCTCTAATACGGCCAAAAAGGCCCATTGATCGCTGGATAATTCGGGCAGATTTTCAGACGGTTTCATCCATTTTCCTCCGGAAAATTTTCTGATTATCAACTTATTTTCAGAATTTTCGTTTTTAATATTCTTTAGTTCGAAAATAGGGTTTTCAACGCCCTAACCTCCGATAGGGGCCTTGTAGGGGCGGGTTTAAAAACCGCCCCTACAGGTCATTTTCATTATTCGTGGCGCGCCAAAGGGCGCATGTGGGGTTAATACGAAAATAGGATTCAAAGATTCCAGGGTTCGAGGGTTCAAGGGTCTTAAATTCCAGGTCTTTTCCTAGAAACCTTGACCCCTTGATCCCTTGGAACCTTTTTCATGCTTCCTGGCGCCCCAAAGGGGCATGACGATATAATTTAGATCAGAAATGATGGGACCTGTCAATTGAAATGTTGATATTTCGACATAATATGTTTATATGAAAACAATCTGAAGAATATCAATTGCCTCATATACTTTTAACTTTTTATAATCATTGGCAAAAAATATAAGATCCTCCTGGGCACAGTCTTTGCTTTAAAAAGAAAGAAAAAACATTAATCCATGAAGAAACTATTCTTAATCATTTTAAAAGGAGGAATTTGAAATGGCTACTAGTATCGCTATAAATCAACCGTTGGCAAAGGCGGTCAAAGAGGAAGAAGAGGTCTGGCTGGTATCCAAGGGATATGCCTGGTTTGTCTTCTTTATGCTCTATGCCCTCTATTTGTTTGATTTCATCGACCGGCAAGTAATTTCTTCCCTGTTTCCTTATTTAAAGAAGGAATGGGCCTTAAGCGACGCCCAACTGGGTATGCTGGTTTCCATTGTAAATATATCCATTGCGGTTGTGGTCTTACCTGTCTCTTTCTTTATCGACCGCTGGAGCCGGAAGAAGTCCTTGGCTATCATGGGTATTTTCTGGAGTTTGTCAACCGTAGCCTGCGCTTTCACCGGAAGCTTCAGCCAGCTCTTCGTGGCCCGGATGTTTATCGGCACCGGTGAGGGTGGTTATGGTTCCGCGGCGGCGCCTCTTTGCGCCGCTTTCTTTCCGGAAAAGCGAAGGGCCACGATCCTGGGGTTACTGAATTCAGGGGCCTATATCGGAGGCATTATCGGGGTGATGGTCGGCGGCTATATCGCTGTAAATTGGGGCTGGCGGTACGCTTTTGGTATTGTGGGGCTCCCCGGTTTCCTGATTGCCATCGGATTTTTCTTTATTCGGGATTATAAGACCGTTGCTCTGGAAAAAACGGACAAGGAAAGCAGCCAGAAAACGAAGATGACCGGCGGAGAAATCGTTCGTGAATTTTTTAGTCGGCCGTCTCTCATCTTTACCTATTTCGGAACCGCGGCGGCTTTAATATTTTCCGCCACAGTTTTAAACTGGGCTCCCACCTTTTTTAACCGGGTCTATGGTTTGGCCATGGACAAGGCCGGGCTCAGGGCGGCCGGATTAATGCTGGTCTCGGCCATCGGAATGATGATCGGCGGCTATATTATCGATAAGTGGAAAGCCAAATGGTCCAAGGCGGCCCTGGTGGGACCGGCCTTGTTTTGCCTTTTCACCGTTGTCGTTAATTTCTACGCCTTTAGTATCCCGAAAGGCGGCTTGCAGTTTCCTTTGATTCTTTTGGGATCTCTGACCATAGGGGCCATTATGGGTCCAATTTACTCGGTTATTCAAACTGTAGTCCACCCCGGCCTGAGGGGGATAGCCACCTCTCTCAATGTACTGGTGATTAATATTCTGGGTATGGCCATCGGACCGCTTCTGGCCGGAATGCTTTCTGACAAGTACGAGATTCAAAAAGCCATGGCCATCATGGCTCTTATTCCTCTGGCTTCGGTCCTCTTTTTCTTACTGGGGGCGATTTTTTATGACCGGGATCTGGCTAAAACCGAGCGCATAGCCCTGACAGTGGAGTAGACGATAACGGGACAGGGGATGCGTTTGATAGATTCAAATTATATCACTATGTTATAATATTTTCTGATACGGTGCAGGAGGTAAAAAATGCAAACCAATACAGCACAAGTGCTGACCGCACAAGAGATAGCCATTAATGAAGGTCGGAAAACCCTATATGAAGGAGCGACCGACCGTGTTCTCAGGCTGCTCACGGCCATCCGGGGTTACGGCCCGACACGGGTCACCCTGGATCGCGCGATCGCTTTCACCGATTCGTTTAAAGAGACCGTGGGCCAACCGCTGGTCTTGCGCTGGGCCAAGGCCTTGAAGCACTTCGCCGAGACGGCACCGGTGACTATCTTCCCGGATGAGCTCATCGTCGGCCGGCCCAACACCTGGCTCGGCCGCTGGGGCATCGTCTATCCCGAACTCGACGGCGCTGCCATGCCCGCTGGGGTGGACATGTTCCTTAAGAACAAGGGGAAGCCGGGCGAGGTCGTCGTTACGGAAGAGGACGGGAAGATCGTCAGCGAGGTCCTCACACCCTACTGGACAGGCAGGGACTATGCCAGCAATTTCGCCAAGGCCCTGCCGGAGGAGCTGCACTTTACCATGTTCGGTCCGGACCCCAGGAATACCATCCTCTGGACGGCTATCGTGGTCGGGTCCTCCACTATGCGGCACTCTCAGAATTGGACGCCGGACTTCAGTAAGATCCTGACCCGGGGGGTCAAGGGTATTCGTGAAGAGGCCCAGGCCAAGCTGGAGTCCCTTTCCAACCCCGGTGACCTGGTCCATAAAAAACCCTTTCTGGAAGCTGTTGTCATCGCCTGCGAGGCCATGACCATCTGGTCGAAGCGCTATGCCAAGCTGGCCGCTGAAATGGCCAAGAAGGAAAAAAATCCCCAGAGGAAAAAGGAGTTGAAGGAAATAGCGGAGATCTGTGAATGGGTACCGGAAAATCCGGCCCGCAACTTCCGGGAAGCCCTCCAGGCCCAGTGGTGGGGCCAGATGTTTAATCGTGTCGAGCAGACCAGCAGCGCCATGGGTCAGGGCCGCTGGGACCAGTACCTCCTGCCCTATTTCCGGAAAGACCTGGCCGAGGGCCGGATCACCGAGGAGTCCGCTACGGAATTGCTCCACTGTGTCTGGCTCAATATGTATCAATGCACGGAGATCAAGATGAACCCGGTGGCGGCGGCCGGCACGGAAGGGTTCTCCAAATTCGAGGACATCGTCCTCGGCGGGCAGACCCCGGAGGGCCTGGATGCGACTAATGAGCTGACCTACCTCATCCTGGAATCCACCCGTACGCTCCCGATCACCTGTCCCGAACCCTGTATCCGGGTCCATGCCAAGACGCCCGATCGCCTGCTCCATCACGCCGCGGAAGTCATTAAAGACGGCAAGGGCTTTCCCAAGCTGCTCAACGATGAGAGAGTCATCCCCTTCTACCTCGCTAACGGCGCAACCCTAAAAGAAGCCTTGGACTGGAACGTCTCGGGTTGCATGGAAAGCCGCCTGATGAACCGGGAAACACAAGTTACCGGCAACGGCGCCGTCAACTATGGCTCAGCCGTGGAAATGACTTTTCGAAACGGCAGGCTTAAAGTGCACCAGGACCTCCGCTTCGGGGTGGAGACCGGCGATCCCAGAACCTGGACCAGCTTCGACCAGGTCTGGAAGGCCTTCTGCACCCAGCTTGAACATTTGGCCAGGACGTCGTTGCAACAGCAGTATATTGCCATGAAACTGAAGCCGCAGTACTTCGCCGCCCCGGCCACCTCTATGCTGCATGACCTGGCTATGGAGCACTGCCGCGACCTGCACTCCCATGGCGAGCATATCCCCGGAGCAATCGACCTCTCCTGTCTGGAGACGATCGGCAAGGCTACGGCCATAGACAGCCTGGCGGCCGTCAAGCACCTTATCTTTGACACCAAAAAGCTCACCTGGGACCGGCTATTGACGGCCATCGAAGCCAATTGGGAAGGCCACGAGGCCGTGCGGCAGATGTGCCTGAACGCACCCAAATACGGTAACGGCATCGAATGGGTGGATAATATCGGGTTCGAGATCGACACCTTCCTGCTGGAGTTCCTGAAGAAGAATCCGAAGCCCGGCAATCAATGCTTCATGCTCCGTTTGATCCCGGTCACTTTCCATGTTCCCATGGGTAGGGTGACCTGGGCTACGCCCAATGGCCGGAAGGCCAATGAATACCTCTCCGAGGGGCTCGGGGCTTCCCATGGTATGGACGTGAAAGGGCCTACCGTAGCGATGGGCTCCATGGCCAGATCGATCAACCTGAGCTATAAGGAGAAAGGCGCCGATCTAATGAATATGAAGTTCAGCCCGGCCAACATCGCCGGAGAGGAGGGCACACAGCGGCTTATGCAGTTGTTACGCACCTGGTGTGACCTGAAGCTCTGGCATGTCCAGTTCAATGTCATTAATCGTGAAACCCTGCTGGCCGCGCAAAAGGACCCGGAGAAATACCGGAATTTGATCGTGCGCATAGCCGGCTATTCCGCCTATTTTGTGGATCTCTCCCCCGCACAGCAGTCGGAGATCATTGCTCGAACCGAAGAGTCGTTGTCACATACCTACTGAGGCGGGCGGAGCAGGGAACCGGGAAAACCGGGAAAGAACCGCTGAGGTGTTTAAAAGGAGAAGAATTATGGAACTCAAAGATAAAACAGCCATCGTGACCGGAGCCGGCAGGGGCATCGGTGAGGGAATCGCCCTGGCTCTGGCTCGCGAGGGAGCCAATATCGTAGCCATTGCCAGACGACTGGAAGGCATTACTGACGTGGCCAAAAGAATTGAAGCTCAGGGCGGAAAGGCCCTTCCTTTCTCGGCCGATGTCAGCAAGAAGGCCGATATGGAAGCTATGGTGGAAGCAACTTTAAAAAAATTCGGGGCCATTGATATCCTGGTGAATAATGCCGGGATTGAAGCCCCGCCGTCCCAGGTTGTGGATCTTTCCGAAGAGCAATGGGACAAGGTACTTTCGATTAATCTCAAAGGCGTTTTTCTCTGCTGTCAGGCGGTGATCCCGACCATGATTAAAAATAATAAGGGGAAGATCGTCAACATCTCCTCCCTGGCCGGGAAGAGAATGAGTTTCTTTGGCAGTGCCGATTATACGGCCTCTAAATATGGTTTGGTGGGTTTCGCTCATCACCTGGCCTGGGAATTGGCTGAATACAAGATCAATGTAAACACCATCTGTCCCGGAGCTGTTCTGACTCCTTTGGCTGAAGAAAGCTCCACTCCCGAATTGCGGAATATGCTTACCAAGAGACTGATTCCTTTGGGACGTTTCGGGACTCCCGAAGACATCGCCGAAGCAGTCGTTTTTTTGTCCAGCGAACGGTCCGATTGGATTACCGGCCAGGCTTTGGATGTGGATGGGGGAACCCTGACCGGGTACGGAGAGGATTTGCGACCAGTGGTCAAAAAAAGGATGGCCGATATGAAGGCCGCGGCCAATCCTGCTCCTCCTTGGAAAAAGGAAAATTAGGGGATGAATACTATAGGCCTTTCAAAGCACAAGATTACTTAGCCAGTTTCCGTATTTAGCCGATTCTCTAGCGACCGAGGGTTTTGCTGAATGCCAAAAGCTGGACGCTGATGGCACCGTCCGGAAAATGTTCATTTCCGGATGGATGCTTATAAAGGGGAGTCTGACGGTGAACAGAAAAACTCCAACCGGGCTGATCCTGAACATTCAACATTTCTGCATCCATGACGGGCCGGGTATCAGGACAACCGTTTTTCTCAAAGGCTGTTCACTTCAGTGCAAGTGGTGCTCCAATCCCGAGAGCATCCACCCCAAGCCGGAACTGGTCTATAAGCCCGGCCAGTGCCTTGGTGAAAAACAGTGTGGCTACTGTCTGAAAAATATCTGCCCGGAGTCGGCCATCTATGTGATCGGATCAGGCGATAGTCCGGACGACAAGGTGCGGATCAACTGGGATCTGTGCACCAACTGCGGCCGGTGCGTTGACGTCTGCCCCGCCAATGCGCTCTACCTGTTTGGACAGGAGATGACCGTAGACCTGGTGCTTAACGAGGTGGAACAGGACAGCAGCTTCTATCACGAATCCGGCGGCGGCATGACGGTGAGCGGCGGCGAGTGCCTGCTTCAGGCTGATTTTGTAGCGGCCCTCCTGGCGGAAGCGCACCGGCGTGGGATCAACACGGCCATCGAGACCGCCGGTAACGTGCCTTGGGCCAATATGGAAAAGGTGCTGCCTCACGTTGACACAGTGCTCCATGACTACAAGCTCACAGACCCCGAACGTCATAAGAAGTGGTGCGGGGCGGACAACAGGCGGATCCGCGCGAATTTCAAGAAGGCCTACGAAATTTTCCCCAACAAGAAGTTCATCGCCCGCACCCCCCTCATTCCGGGGGTCAATGACAACGAGGAACATATCCGGACCGTCCTGGCTTTCATCCGGCCCTACAAGAATGTGATTGATTATGAAATACTTCCGTACATGCACTTCGGGGAGAGCAAGTATGGGTTCTTAGGAAGAGTTTATGAGATGCAGGATTTCAATCCGCCGACGGAGGAAACCCTGAAGCGGCTGCGGAGAATTATTGACGAGGCCTTTGGCCGCAAAGATACACAGGGGCTCCTCTGAAAACACCTAAACAGTCTCATGATTAAGTAGACCTTACCACCTACCTGAAAAAAGTGTAACGCCTGGACCCCGGCTTTCGCCGGGGTGACGAGATGGAGGTAGGTGCTTTTTCGTCATTCCGGGCTTGACCCGGAATCCAGTGACTTTCTGGTTATTCCATCTTGAGACTTTTAGTAAAGGATTAGGAGAAAAGATATGACAAAGAAAAAAAATAATAAAAGGACACAGGGAACCGGTCGAGAGCAGGAAAAAGGTCCCTGGGATACTTCCCTGGATCAGATGCGGCTGTGGGATCCGGAATGGGCGGAGAAAAGTGTGAAGATGGCCGCTAATCCCTGGACCAGAAGCCTGCTTTCCCGTAAGGATATCGAGCTGATCTGTGTCGGCCTGAATGCCTCGTGTACGTCACTCGACGCCAAGGCCACACGTCACCACCTTCGAGCCGCTATGGATGCGGGTGCAACCCGGGAGGAGCTCATTTTTGTTCTTCAGGCCGCTTCCATTCCATCCATCCACTCTTGCAGCCTGGGTGCCCCTATTCTTTTTGAGGAGGCCAAAGCCGCCGGAGTGCAGCCTGCCGAATCTGAGAGGAAGGCGAAAGCCACCCCGGTTTGCCACCAAATGAAAGCGATGGGCCAATGGAATGAGGCCTGGGACCCCTTTTTTGATCTCGATCCGGAATGGACTGAGCAATATTTCGATATGGCTGCCCGTCTGATCACCAGCGGGGTGATGACCCCTAAGATGTTTGAGTTTCTGAGCATCGCCCTGGATGCCTCAGTAACGCACATGTATGTTCCGGGTGTCCGGCGTCATATCCGGGCGGCCCTCAAACTCGGGGCGACCACGGAAGAGATCATGGAGGTCTTAAAGCTCTGTGTCGCCCAGGGCATTCATGCCTGCAACCTTGGCGTGCCGATTCTCGCCGAGGAACTCGAAAGAGTGGGTCGACAAAATGGGAATCTCATATAGAATCGTGTAAAAAAAGAGAGGATGTCCAAGCCTCAGTAAAGTGTCATCTCGACCGAAGAGAGAGATCTTGCGAATTCCTCTAATTATTAGATTTCTCACTCCGTTCGAAATGACAGTTTTTTAACTCAATTCAGACATACTGGATTTCATTAAAATTAAACCCTAAGGTCGATCATCTGAAGAGGCTGGAACAGGGGGAGACGGATATGAAGCTTAAAGACAAAGTGGCTCTGGTTACCGGATCGGGCAGCGGACTGGGACAAGGGATGGCCCTGGCCTTTGTCAGGGAAGGGGCCAGGGTGGCTGTGAATGATATCGCTGAAGACAAGATCCAGGAGACGGTTCGGCAAATAGCCGAACTCGGGGGCGAGGGCTTTGGCGTAAAGGCGGACGTTTCGTCGAGTCAAGAGGTAAAACAGATGTTCTCCCGTATTCTGGAAAGATTCGGGACCTTGGACATCCTGATCAATAATGCCGCCAAGATAGATGAGAAAAGCATGAAGGCCCGCTTGGCGGCCTACGAAATGAGGGCCAAACCCATCCCAATGCGATCGCTGGAGGTAACCCGGAACATGAGCGATGAGGAATGGCAGTCCTTCATTGATGTCAACCTGACCGGGGTGTTCTACTGCACCCGGGAGGCGCTCAAGATCATGGAGCCCAAGGGCTACGGACAGATCATCAATATCGCTTCCATCGGCGGTCTATCCGCCATGAGCGCTTTCGCCCCGCATTACTCGGCGGCTAAAGGAGGGGTAATCGCTTTCACCCGATCGGTTGCCTTTGAAGTAATCGGGGCCGGGGTTCACGTGAACTGCATCGCACCGGGCGGTGTGGCCACGCCGCCCTGGGAAAAGGCCCCTCAGGAAGCCAGAGATTTGGTCCTGCAACTGATCCCGGCCCGAAGAATGGGGACGATTGAAGAATATGCCTCTCTGGCGGTTTACCTGGCTTCCGATGATTCAAACTATATTGTCGGCCAGATAATCAGCCCCAATGGTGGGGTTCTTTTGTAGCCAACCAAGGAGGTTTTTTTGATTTTTTCAATGGGGGAATTCATGAGTTGGGTCACAAAGTCTGCTAACTACTTGACAATCATGATCCGTGCCCAACAGGGATTTACGGCAGGAATTCGCGTTTTACCTCTATGAATCGGGAAAGCCTCTCCCTTATTCAACAGATCGATCAACTGCTTCCCACTTGCCACCGGGACCGGTAAGTCGATAGGGACCGGTTTGTCGGAAGCATTGACGGCCACGATGACACATTCACCTTCAGTCTGCCGGGCAAAGGCGAATTGTTCGGACTTGACTAAGAGGGGGCGATAAGTGCCATAGCGCAAGGCTTCGGATTGATGCCGGATCTGAGCCAGGCGGCTTATGACCCCGGGTAAATCTGGGTGGGGGTTATGTTGGGAAATTTCTAATAAATTAAGACAGGGGCGAAGGGCCTGGTCGCTTCGGCTGCTTCTTTTCCCTTCTATCCCCCATTCACTTCCATAGTAGATGGAAGGGATACCGGGCATGGTGAACAACAGGCTGTAAAGCGGGTAGAGATGGGCCGGGTTTTTGAGCTGGCTGGCCACGCGCTGGACATCGTGGTTATCGGCGAAAGAGTAGAGCAGGAGATCCCGGTAGATCCCCTTTTCTCCAAACTGGCGATCCAAGGTGTGGGCCAGTTCGAAATAATTCCGGTCCACGTGGCTGGAGTACAAACCCTTGGAGCCGACATAGTTGGTGACCGAATCAAGGGTTTCCGGGTTAACCCATTTCCGATAATCGCCGTGAATCACCTCTCCCATCAACCAGAAATCGTCCCGGCGGGCCTTACAAAAGGCCCTCAGGTCTTTTAGAAAAGAAGGGTCGAGGTTGTCGGCCACATCCAGTCTCAGTCCGTCAATATTAAATTCATTGAGCCATTGTTCCATGGCCTGGAAGAGATGGGCCTTGACCGAGGGATTGAGCAGATTGAGTTTGACCAGGTTGAAATGTCCCTGCCAGCATTCATAAGAAAAGGGATCCCCGTGAGGACTGGGCTGCTGAAAATTCAACCCGGAGAACCAGTCGGAATAGGGGGATTGTTCCCCATGCTCCAGGACATCCCGGAAGGCCCAAAAGTCTCTTCCCACATGATTAAAGACCCCGTCCAGGATGAGGCGAATTCCCTTTTGATGGAGAGTTGTGCTCAGTTCGGCCAGAGTTTTATTGCTTCCCAGACGGCGGTCCACCCGGAAATAATCGGTCGTGTCATAACCATGGGAGCCGGATTCAAATAAAGGGCCCAGATAAAGGGCATTGACTCCCAAATGCTGCAGGTGATCCAGCCAGGAATAAATTTCCTCCAGCCGGGGAGTCCCCGGAGAGCTGAAGTCATTTTCAAGAGGAGCTCCGCAAAATCCGAGAGGATAAATGTGATAGAAAACCGAATCAAAGGCCCAATGTCGCAATTTTATTTCCTTGGTTAATGAGTGAGGGGGAGATCCAGGGACGCCTAAATTCTGATAAAGAATACGCGACCGCCCATTTGCTCTCTTTTGATCAGTCCCTCTTTTTCCAGTTGCAGCAAATGGACATACGTTTCATTGAAGGCCAGGCCCTGGTCAAAACCGGAGAGGGAGTCTCCGAAAATCTTTTTTGATATTTCGGAGGCCAGTTGGGGAGTAGGGGAGACGGACCGCCAGGTCAAATCTTTTCTCTGGACATGGTGCTCAATAATTTCTTTCACCCGCCCGGGGAGATCCTCAAAAGGCTCCCCATGGGCGGGATAAACCATTTTGACCGGCAAAGCAGCAATCCGCTCCAGGGACCCCAGGAAATTTTCCAATGGCAGGAAAGAGGGGCACGATAGATCGGGACTCAGGTTAGGAGTGATATGGGGCAAAATACAATCCCCGGCCAATAGGATTTGTTCTTCAGGCAAAT
>CAZSTT010000026.1:11024-26930 GCA_964609705.1 uncultured Thermodesulfobacteriota bacterium | reverse complement strand
TCGTTCTCATCCGGAAAAGACCTTTCCGGATGAGAACACTCCGATACCGGTCATCCTCTAGGGCCAGAAACCCTTCAAAGTAGGGTTTCTGGCCAGAGCTGCAAGCGGGAATCCACGTGTTTCCATCCGGAAATTCGAAATTCCGGATGGAAATTAATTCAATAATAAAATCAAAAATTCAGATCCCGAAAAGAAAGACGGGCCAATCTCGGTCGGGTGGTTAATAACCGCTTACCCCCTTCTTGACAAAGAAGGGTAAGATGGTTAATTTTTAAGGTAAATTGACCTTAAGCGGGCTTTAATAAACATTACCTTTTGCTCAATCTCTGTGTCAGACTTAAATTTTAATCCTCGAAATCCTAATTGTATTCCTGGGTTAATCCCGCCTTTGGCGGGATCGTCTTCCTTGACCTTGAACAAAATTGAACGTTTATCAAAGCCGTCTTTAAATAGACCTAACAGAATATAACTATTCTATTGGAACATCTTGGAGGAAATCATGCGTTTTGATAAATTTACCATAAAAGTTCAAGAGGCCATCCAATCGGCCCAATCCCTGGCCGAGGGTATGGGACATCAGCAGATTGAACCGGAACACCTGCTGACCACCCTTTTAAACCAGCCGGATAATATTATTTTGCCCCTTTTACAGAAGCTGGGGGTTAACCCTAACCAGGTTAAGAATGTTTTGAAGAATCAACTGGATAATTTACCCAGTGTCTCAGGTGCAGGAAAGGGCCAGAGTTATATTTCACCCAGGCTCAACACCGTCCTGGACGGTGCCTTCAAAGAGGCTTCCCAGATGCGGGACGAATACGTCAGCATGGAACATATCCTGATCGCCCTTATGGACCAGAAGGGTGATCCATTAACCCAGGCCTTCCATTCTCTGGGTTTGACCAAGGAAAATATCTTGATATCCCTGAAGGACATCCGGGGCAGTCAGAGGGTTACCGATCCCAACCCGGAAGATAAATACCGTCCTCTGGAAAAATTTGCCCGGGACCTGACCGATCTGGCCCGTGAAGGAAAACTGGATCCGGTCATCGGTCGGGACGATGAAGTCCGAAGGGTCATCCAGGTCCTTTCCCGGAGGACCAAAAATAATCCGGTCTTGATCGGAGAACCCGGCGTAGGAAAGACGGCCATTGTCGAAGGTCTGGCCCAACGCATCATTCAAGGGGATGTGCCGGAGGGTTTGAAAAATAAAAGGGTTGTGGCCCTGGATATGGGGGCCTTGATTGCCGGGGCTAAGTACCGGGGGGAATTCGAGGATCGTTTGAAGGCCGTGATCAAAGAGGTGATTGAAGCCCAGGGTCAGATTATTCTTTTTATCGACGAACTCCATACCCTGGTAGGGGCCGGAAAGGCGGAAGGATCCATGGATGCCGGCAACATGCTTAAACCTCCACTGGCCCGGGGGGAATTGCGCTGTGTCGGCGCCACCACCATCAACGAATACCGAAAATATGTGGAAAAAGATGCCGCTTTGGAGCGCCGGTTTCAACCGGTCCTGGTCAGGGAACCCACCGTGGAAGACACGATTGCTATCTTAAGGGGATTAAAGGAAAAGTACGAAGTCCATCACGGGGTGCGGATTAAAGATTCGGGTATCGTGGCCGCGGCTACGTTGTCCCATCGGTATATCACCGACCGCTTTCTGCCTGACAAGGCCATTGATCTGATCGATGAAGCCGCATCCAAACTGAGAATCGAGATCGACAGCTTGCCCCAGGAGATCGACGAACTGGAACGGAAAATACTTCAGATGGAAATCGAAAAAGAGGCCCTGAAGAAAGAAGTGGATCCGGCCTCCAGAGAACGGTTGGAAAAGATTGAAAAGGAACTGGGGGAACTCAAAGCCCAAAGCGGGACCATGAAGGCCCATTGGCAAAAGGAAAAAGAGGCCATCCAAAAGATCCGTCAGATCAAGGAGGAAATCGAGCAGAAGAAGAGCGAGGCCGGCAATGCCGAAAGACAGGGGGACCTGACCCGGGCGGCGGAAATCCGCTACGGAGTGCTCCTGACTATGAACAAACAATTGGAGGAGGAAAACCGCCAATTGGAAACCCTTCAACAGGAACAGAAGATGCTGAAGGAGGAAGTCGATGATGAGGACGTTGCCGAAGTGGTGGCCAAGTGGACCGGTATTCCTGTTTCCCGAATGATGGAAGGGGAAAAACAAAAACTGATCACCATGGAGGAAAGGATCAAAGCCAGGGTCATCGGCCAGGAAGAGGCCATCCGGGCCGTAGCCAATGCCGTGCGAAGGGCCCGGTCCGGGCTACAGGATCCCAATCGCCCCATAGGCTCCTTTATCTTCATGGGTCCTACCGGTGTGGGCAAGACCGAACTGGCTAAAGCCCTGGCCGAATTTCTCTTTGATGATGAACAAGCCATGGTTCGGGTCGATATGTCCGAATACATGGAAAAACATTCGGTCTCCCGTTTGATCGGAGCACCTCCGGGATATGTGGGATATGAAGAGGGCGGATACTTGACGGAAGCGGTCAGACGAAGGCCTTATTCGGTGGTGCTGTTCGACGAGATCGAGAAGGCCCATCCGGAGGTCTTCAATGCCTTGCTGCAGATCCTGGATGACGGACGGATGACGGACGGGCAGGGAAGAACCGTGGACTTTACCAACACTTTAGTCATCATGACCTCCAATATCGGCAGCCAGTTCATTCAGGACCTGACCGAGAGAGAGCGGGAGGAGATGATACGGAGGGTCATGGAGGCCTTGCGGGCCCATTTTAAGCCGGAATTTCTTAACCGGGTCGACGAGATCGTGATTTTTCATGCCCTCAACCGCGATCAGATTAAGGCCATCGTCGATATTCAAATCCGTCTGCTCAAGAAACGGTTGGCGGAAAAACACCTTGACATTCAATTGACCGACAAGGCCCGGGAACAAATCTCCCAGGAAGGTTTTGATCCGGTCTATGGGGCCCGGCCCTTGAAACGGGTCATTCAACATCGAATCCAGGATGCCCTGGCTTTAAAATTATTGGAGGGAGAATTCCTGGAAGGGGAAATCATTAAAGTTGATATCGACCGAAAAGGAGAAATCGTTTTTAACAAAGGATAACCGACCGGTTTTGCTTGACAGGGAATAAAAGATAAGTACCATAGTTCATAGTGGCTGGTTTCTCGTTGCTCGTTTCTGGTTCTTTATTTCTCGTATTCAAAACGAGTAACAAGTAACCGGCAACGAGCAATTAAAAACCAAAATCAACAATATACTCAAGGAGTTTGCATTTATGTTTTCCAATACCATGAAGACGACATTGCTATTAGGGCTGATGACCGTCCTGATTATTTTTATCGGCGGGGCCGTTGGGGGCCAGGGCGGTATGATCATGGCCTTTTTTCTGGCCGGGATCATGAATCTCGGGAGTTACTGGTTTTCCCATAAGATTGTTTTGGCTATGTACCGGGCCAAAGAAATTCCCCCTCAAGAACACCCCGAGATCCATCAGATGATCATGGAACTGGCCCAACATGCCGGCATTCCCAAACCGAAAGTCTATTTGATCGAAGACGATTCGCCTAATGCCTTTGCCACCGGAAGGAATCCGGAGCATGCCATTATAGCCGTCACTTCCGGTATCTTACGCATCCTATCCCGTCAGGAACTGAAAGGGGTCCTGGCTCATGAGCTGGCCCATGTCAAAAACCGGGATATCCTGGTTGGATCCATTGCCGCCACCATGGCCGGGGCCATCATGATCCTGGCCAATATGGCCCGGTTTGCCGCCTTTTTCGGCGGAAGCCGGGATTCGGAAGAAAGCGGAAACGGGGGAGGGATCATTGGTCTTCTGGTCATGACTATTGTGGCCCCTATCGCCGCCATGCTGATCCAGATGGCTATCTCCCGCTCCCGGGAATATCTGGCCGATGCCTCCGGGGCTCAGTTTTCAGGATCTCCATTGGGATTGGCCGGAGCCCTGGAAAAACTGGAGATAGCCTCCAAACGGATTCCCATGGAAGATCCGAAACCGGCTACGGCCCATATGTTTATCGTCAATCCCCTGTCGGGCCGCAGTTTGCTCAATCTGTTTTCCACCCACCCACCCATCGAAGAGCGCATCGCCCGCTTGAGATCCATGCGCTATTAGGGGGAAAAGAATTTTAAGGAAGTGTGCCAAACCCGTCAAGGATACCGATGCCCCTGAGGGCCGGCTCTGAAAGATTCCATACCGAGGATCCTCACTATTGACTCTGAAAGAACCAGTAATAGGTTGACTTTTTTCATCTGGTAGCATAAAAACCCTTATAACCTGAGACCTTTCAGTAAACAAGGAGTGAACCATGTCTTGTGTCGTGGTAGTAGGTACGCAGTGGGGCGATGAAGGAAAAGGAAAGATAGTCGATCTTCTGACCCGTCAGGCCGATGTGGTGGTTCGTTTTCAAGGGGGAAATAATGCCGGTCACACCCTGGTGGTCGGGAAAGACAAATTCATTCTTCACTTGATCCCTTCGGGGATCCTCCATTCGGCCAAAAAGTGCCTGATCGGCAATGGGGTGGTGGTGGATCTGGAAGTCCTTCAACAGGAGATACTGGCCCTCCAGGAGCGGGGCATAGCCATCAGTCCAATAAATTTGGGATTAAGCGAAAGGGCCCAGTTAATTCTGCCTTTTCATAAACACTTGGACCTGGCCCGGGAGGCCCAAAAAGGAAAGGCCTCCATCGGTACCACCGGAAGAGGAATAGGCCCTTGCTATGAAGACAAGGCGGGCCGCATTGGCATCCGGGTGATCGACCTCCTGGACCCCGAAGTCTTTGCCGAGCAGTTGAAAATCAATCTTAAGGAAAAAAACTTTATTTTTGAAAATTTTTTAAAGGTCTCCCCCATCGATCCCCAGTCGGTCATAAATGCCTATGGACCATTAGCCGAATTTATCCGACCTTATGTGACTAATGTTTCCCTCCGGATCGAGGAGGCCCTGTCTGAGAATAAAAACATATTATTTGAAGGGGCTCAGGGAACTCATTTGGATATCGATCATGGGACCTATCCCTATGTAACTTCATCCAACCCGGTGGCAGGAAGTGTTTGTCATGGATCCGGGGTTGGACCGACCAGGATCCAATCGGTAGTCGGTATCGTTAAGGCTTACACCACCCGGGTCGGGGGAGGGCCTTTTCCCACGGAGCTGACCGATGAAATTGGATCAGCCCTCCGGGAAAAAGGCGGGGAATACGGGGCAACCACCGGTCGGCCAAGGCGCTGCGGTTGGCTGGATGCCGTTGTTTTGAAGGATTCAGCCCGGCTGAACGGTCTGACTCAACTGGCCATAACTAAGCTGGATGTCCTGACCGGACAGAAAATAATAAAAATCTGCACCGGCTATTCCTTGAATAACCAAACTCTGACCAGCATGCCGGCACAGCTTAAAACCCTTGAAGCCTGCCGGCCGATCTACGAAGAATGGAAAGGTTGGTCTGAACCCATCGAAGGGATTCGAAAAAGGAAGAACCTCCCGCAGGCCGCCCAAAATTATTTAAATCGCATTGAAGAACTGGTCAGGGTCCCCATCGGGATCATTTCTGTAGGGGCCGACCGGGAAGAAACCTTGTTTCTGGACAGCCCTTTTCTTAAGTAAATTCATCAGCCAAAGGCCCTTCCTATCTATTGGACGGACTTCTGGCGTCCGGGGCGCCAGACTGAAATTTAATAGGCGGAAAAAGCATCGGCAAAACCTGGAATGAGGTCCCCCCTTGACTTTAAGAGAAAGAATAAGTATAATTAAAAATTGAAAAAATCCTCCTCGCGCCTCTGGAAAAGGGCGAGAGTGGCGGAATTTGGTAGACGCACTGGACTTAGGATCCAGCCCTGGAAACAGGGTGGGGGTTCAAATCCCCCCTCTCGCACCAAGAAAAAACCAAATTGCATACTGGTTGGAGTATCGGAGTGCTGGTCTTGGAAAAATCAAATCTCCAGTAATCCAATACTCCATCACCACAACCAAAGAAAATTTAAAAACTGAGTAACTTTATTTTAGAAAATAAAATGTAAGGAACAGGCGAACATGAAAGTACAGGTGGAAGAGGTATCTCCGATCAAAAAAAAGCTGGCCATTGAAGTGGAACCGGAACAAATCAGAAAAGAATGGGATTCAGTAGTAAAAAGCTTCAACAAAAAAGTTAAGCTAAAGGGTTTTCGCACGGGAAAGATTCCGATTACCGTCCTGGTTAAATATTACGGTCCCCAAATTGAAGAAGAGGTGGTTTCCCAGGTAATCAATCGTACTTATCCGGAAGCTTTGAAAGAGACCGAGGTCATTCCGATCACTATGCCGGAACTGGATTATCCGGCCGTGGATAAAGAAGCCACATTTGTCTATACGGCCACCATTGAAATCAAACCGGAAATATCAATTTCCGAATATAAAGGGCTGGAAGTTAAAAAACAGGGCGTCAATATAGCCGAAGATGATGTTGAAAAAAGGCTGGCCGCCATCCAGGTCAGCCACGGTGAACTGGTTTCTCTCGGGGAGGACCGTCCCCTGAGTAAAGGAGATTTTGGGGTCATTGATTATAAATCCTTTATGGATGATAAAGAAGTACCGGGGGGCTCGGCTCAAAATTTCGACCTCGAGGTGGGGGCCGGATA
The DNA here is from genome assembly GCA_964609705.1 of uncultured Thermodesulfobacteriota bacterium. Taxonomy (GTDB): domain Bacteria; phylum Desulfobacterota; class RBG-13-43-22; order RBG-13-43-22; family RBG-13-43-22; genus RBG-13-43-22. The sequence goes on along the minus strand of CAZSTT010000026.1, from coordinate 20,310 downwards.
TTTCAATGGCGAGTTCGAAAAAGAGCTGGAGGGGATGAAAAAGGGGGAAGACAAAGAATTTGACATTGATTTCCCGGATGATTCTGGAAATCCTTCCCTGGCCGGGAAAAGGGTCCACTATCAGGTGAAACTTCAGGAAATCAAGACCAGGATCCTTCCGGAATTAAACGATTCATTTGCCCAAAACTTAGGAAAAGAGTTTTCTTCCCTGGAAGATCTGAGAAAAAAAATAAGGAATGACCTGGAGGAGGAGGAAAATCGCAAAGCGGATTTGAAATTGAAAGAGGACCTGATTGATGGCCTGATTGCCAAATCCGAATTTGAACTCCCCGAGGCCCTGGTCAATCAGGAAATTCGGCAAATGATGTTTCACCTGGAACAGGATTTGAGCCGTCAAGGCCTTTCCTGGGAAAAGGCCGGGATTGACCCCAACAGCTTTATGGAAAGATTTCGTCCCCCGGCCCAAAAATTAGCCCGGAAGAAACTGCTCCTGGATAAAGTTGCCCAATTAGAATCAATAACCGTCAGCTCTGAAGAGATTGAAGAAGAACTCCAGAGGATTGCCGGGAACGTCAACCAGTCGGTGACTCTGGTCAAAGAAATATATAATAAAAATAATTTAATGCCGGAATTAAGCCAACAGCTCCTTGAGGAAAAGACCTTGAAATTCCTCCGGGAGCATGCTACGATTCAAGCATAAGATATTCAAACCTATCCAGAAAAGGGTCGGCAAGAAGATCAAGAAGGAAAGAAGAATTAAATCCAATGATCCTTCACCTGAACCCTCGAATCCTGGAAGATTAGAACCATAGAGGAAAGAGCTTATGACTTTAATACCCATTGTTGTTGAACAAGATACCCGTGGCGAACGGGCTTTTGATATCTATTCCCGGTTATTGAAGGACCGAATCATTTTTTTGGGGGCCCCGATAGACGATCATGTGGCCAACCTGATGATTGCCCAACTCCTTTTTCTCGAAGGCGACGATCCGGATAAAGACATCCACATGTATATTAATTCCCCGGGAGGGGTCGTTTCTTCCGGGTTGGCCATTTATGATACTATGCAGTACATCAAACCGAACATATCCACTCTCTGCCTGGGACAGGCTTCCAGCATGGCCGCCTTGTTGCTGGCTGCCGGCACCAAAGGGATGCGCTATGCCCTGCCCCACTCCAGAATTCTCATCCACCAGCCTTTAGGCGGGGTCCAGGGCCAGGCCACGGACGTGGGCATCCAGGCCAGAGAAATCCTGAGGATAAAGGAAGAATTGAACCAAGTTTTGGTAGATCATACCGGTCAACCTTACGAGAAGATCGAAAAGGACACGGACAGGGATTTTTACATGACCGGTGAGCAGGCCAAAGACTATGGCATTGTCGATTCTGTCATTTCCAAACGGGAAGAAATCATGGCGGCCGGCAAGTCATAAAGGAAAAGTTCGTTAAACATTAATTAAACCGTCATGCCGCGCAGTGGCGTGACACTACCAAATATGAAAATAGGCTCGTTGAGTGATGCGCCCTATTTTCGAACCAAAGAGGTAATAATTACATGAACAAAAGAGGAGACGGCAAAATGAAAGGGAGCGATTTGTTATGCTCCTTTTGCGGAAAAAGTCAGGATGAAGTAAAAAAACTTATTGCCGGACCGTCGGTTTATATTTGTGATGAATGTATCGGCCTGTGTAATGAGATTATAGCCGAAGAATATGAAAAAGAAGAGGCCCATCTGGGGGAGAAGATTCCCAAGCCGGCTGACATTAAAGGTATTTTGGACAGCTATGTGATTGAGCAGGAAAAGGCTAAAAAAATCCTATCGGTGGCGGTTCATAACCACTTCCGGCGCATCGATAATAAAATCGATTTGGAAGGGGTCGAATTACAGAAAAGTAATATCCTTTTGATTGGCCCCACCGGGTCAGGGAAAACCCTGCTGGCCCAGACCCTGGCTAAAATATTGAAAGTCCCTTTTACCATTGCAGATGCTACGACTTTGACCGAAGCCGGTTATGTCGGAGAGGATGTGGAAAACATCATCCTCAATTTACTTCAGGCCGCTGATTATGACGTGGAACGGGCCTGCCGGGGGATCGTTTATATTGATGAAATTGATAAAATTGCCCGCAAGTCGGAAAATCCCTCCATCACCCGTGATGTCTCCGGTGAAGGGGTTCAGCAGGCCTTATTGAAAATCATCGAAGGAACCCTGGCCAGTGTCCCCCCCAAAGGAGGCCGGAAGCATCCTCAGCAGGAATTTGTCAAGGTGGATACAACCAACATCCTTTTTATCTGCGGAGGGGCCTTTAACGGGCTGGAGAAAATTGTTCAAACTCGAAGCGGAGCCAAAGTCATGGGATTCGGGGCCGATATTCGCAAACAATCGGAAAAGAAACGTCTGGGGGAGATATTGGATGAGGTCCAACCTCAGGATCTCCTGCGTTTCGGTCTGATCCCTGAATTTATCGGGCGTTTGCCGGTCATCGCCACCCTGGACGAATTAAGCGAAGAGGCGATGGTCCGCATTCTAACCGAGCCCAAAAACGCCATCGTCAAGCAATATCAGAAACTTTTTGAGATGCAGCGGGTGGATCTAAAATTTACCGATGGAGCCATCAAGGCGGTGGCCCGTGAAGCACTGAAAAGAAAATCCGGGGCCAGGGGGCTTCGTTCCATTCTGGAAAAGGCCATGCTGGATATCATGTTTGAAATCCCCTCCTTGAAAAACGTTCAGGAATGTGTAGTCAGTGAAGAAGTTATTCTTAATAATGAAACCCCCATTCTTTTATTTGAAAATCAGGCCGAATCGGCCTAGGGGAGAGCGACCAAGATTTAAATATTTTACATAAAGGAACCTAATAATATGTCAGTTTTTTCTAAAAACGAGGACCGGGAAGAGAAAGACAGCCTAAGCCAGGTCATCCCCGTACTCCCCTTAAGAGATATTGTTGTTTTTCCAGGTATGGTAGCTCCTTTGTTCGTTGGTCGGGAAAAATCGATTCAGGCCCTCGAATACAGTATGTCTCTGGAAAAGGATATTCTTTTATTAACCCAGCGTAACGCCAAGATGGACGAACCCTCGGAGAGAGACCTTTATCAAATTGGGACGGCCGGGAGCATCTTGCAGATGTTGCGGCTCCCCGATGGGACGGTCAAGGTCTTGATCGAAGGCCGGTTCCGGGCCAAAGTGCAGCGTTACCTCCCTAACCGGACCTTTTACCTGGCAGAGGTGGAAAAGATCCAGGATACCATACCCAACCCATTTGAACTGGAGGCTTTGATCCGGACTGTCAAACAGACCTTTGAGTCTTATCAGAAGCTGAACAAGAAGATCCCTCAGGAATTGGTCCAGACCATCAATGGCCTGGAGGATCCTGTCCGCCTGGTGGATTCCATCGCCCCCCATTTGGGGGCCAAGATCGAACAAAAGCAGGAACTCCTGGAGATGAACCAGATGAATCGAAAGCTGGAGAAACTCTACGAATTCATGCGCGGAGAGATGGAAATCCTGGAAATTGAGCAACGCATCAAAGGCCGGGTCAAAAAACAAATGGAAAAGACCCAAAAAGACTACTATCTCAATGAACAGATCCGTGCCATCCAGAAAGAGATGGGCGAGCAGGATGATTTCAAAAGCGAGATCCAGGAACTGGAAAAAAAGATCAAGCAAAAAAGGATGTCCAAAGAAGCCACCACCAAGGTTCGAGCGGAACTCAAAAAACTGAAAATGATGTCCCCCATGTCCGCCGAAGCCACGGTGGTCCGAAATTATATCGACTGGATTATTGGCCTGCCCTGGTATAATCGGACCAAAGATAAATTAGACATTGATGCTGCGGAAAAAATCCTCAATGAAGACCATTACGGACTGGAAAAACCCAAGGAGCGGATACTGGAATACCTGGCTGTTCAAAGCTTGGTCAAAAAAATAAAAGGGCCAATCCTTTGCTTTGTCGGTCCTCCGGGGGTGGGCAAGACCTCGGTGGCCAAATCCATCGCCCGGGCCACCGGAAGGAATTTTATTCGGGTCTCCCTGGGCGGGGTCAGGGATGAAGCTGAAATCCGCGGGCATCGCCGGACCTATATCGGCGCCTTGCCGGGAAAAATTATTCAATCCCTGAAGAAGGCCAAAACCAACAACCCGGTTTTCTGTCTCGACGAAGTGGACAAGATGAGCACGGATTTCAGAGGAGACCCTTCAGCGGCCCTGCTGGAAGTCCTCGACCCGGAACAGAACTTTGCCTTTAATGATCATTACCTGGATATGGATTACGACCTGTCCGAGGTCTTTTTTATCACCACCGCTAATACCCTTTATTCCATTCCTTTGCCGCTGCAGGATCGTATGGAAATCATCCGTCTTCCCGGTTATACGGAACCGGAAAAACTCCAGATCGCCCGTCAGTTTCTGATTAAGAAACAGGAGGAGGCCAATGGTCTCACTTCGGAAAATATCCATTTCACCGACAATGCCCTACTGACGGTAATCCGCCTCTATACCCGAGAATCCGGCGTCCGAAATCTGGAAAGGGAAATCGCCACCCTGTGCCGCAAGGTGGCCAAGGAGGTGGTGCGAAAAGGCAAAGAAACCCGCATTGAGATCAACGCCAAAAAAGTGCAACAGTATCTGGGCGTGCCCAAATTCCGCTATGGAGAGACCGAAGAAAAAGATGAAATAGGAATCACCACCGGTCTGGCCTGGACGGAAGTGGGAGGCGAGCTGCTTCTAACCGAGGTGGTCCTGATGCCCGGAAAAGGTAAATTGATTATCACCGGTAAATTGGGTGAGGTCATGCAGGAATCGGCACAGGCGGCCTTAAGTTATGTCCGTTCCCGGGCCGATCGATTGAATCTTCCGAGAAACTTTTATAATAAAATGGATATCCATATCCATATCCCTGAAGGGGCCATCCCCAAAGACGGGCCGTCGGCCGGCATTACCATCGCCACTTCCATTGTCTCCGCCCTGCTTCGCAAACCGGTCAAAAGGAAGACGGCCATGACCGGGGAAATCACCCTCCGCGGCCGGGTGCTTCCCATTGGCGGGCTGAAAGAAAAAATTATTGCCGCCCATCGGGGCAAAGTCAAAACGGTGATCATTCCCAAAGAAAATGAGAAGGACTTGAAAGAGATCCCCTCCCGGATTTTAAAGGCCCTGGAAATTATTTCCGTGGAGCATATGGATGATGTTTTGAGATCGGCCCTGGTGGTTGAAGATCCAGCCCTCTTATTCAAAGAGAAGGAAGAGGAGTCCACCCCGCCTTTCTTTCATGAGGAACCCCCGGTCCTTCCGGAAATGACCGCTCATTGATTTCAAATCCCTGGACACCTCCCCATCAGCCTCTAAGAGTTTATACCCCGGACAGGGGGTATAAACTCTTATGAAAAAAACAATCGGGATCAGTGTTCTTGTTTTACTCTTCTTCGGTCTGGCCCTTTATCTCCTTATTTTTCACAGCGACATTTACCTGACCTTTTTGGACCGGAAACGGTTAGCCGCAATTGTTAAATCCTACGGAAGTTTTTCTCCCCTTATTTTTGTCGCCCTTCAGATATTTCAAGTCCTCTTTGCGCCTATCCCCGGGGAGGTCACCGGTTTTATCGGGGGATTTCTTTATGGGAATTTCTTCGGAGTCCTGTATTCCACCATCGGTTTGGGCGTGGGCTCCTGGCTGGCCTTTATTTTCGCCCGCTGGGCCGGACAACCGCTGGTGGAACGCGTCATCAGTTATAAAACAATCCAGCGCTATGACTATCTGATGGCCCATCAGGGAACCTGGATCGCCTTTTTGCTTTTTCTGATCCCCGGCTTTCCCAAGGATTACTTGTGCTATATCTTGGGATTGGGGCATATGAACCTGAAAACCTTCCTGATCATATCCACAACCGGACGTTTTTTAGGAACCCTTATATTGACCATGCAAGGGCATCTGGTCCGAGAAAAAAATTACCTGCTTTTGGGAATCGTCATCGGATTGTCACTTCTTGGGTTATTGATTGCCTACCTGTTTAGAGGAAAACTGGAAGCCCATTTCAATAAATATCGAAGGCATGGAATGCATTTTAAAAACATAGATCCAAAAGCCAAACGTTGACCAAACTTGTTTAACATTTTTGGATCTCAACAGTTTGCGCTCCTATCTTCGTTACAAAAATCAAGGTCCTTTCTTGCCCCAATAAAGGAAGGGTCAAGAAAACCGGTGCTTCTAATCGAAATCCTCTTTCCTGTATCCGGACTTTTAGACGCTCTATCTCTCCAAAGCCTCCGGGACCTTTCATGAATAATATCCTCCCCCCTGGTTTTAATAAAGAATCGGCCGCCCTTAAAATGTTGATTGTTTTTCCAACAGCCCTGGTGACGATCATCTCGAATGAACCGGATTCCAACAAAAGAGGGGAGCCTTTATCCAGATAGGTCTGATAGATTGGGACGGGTCCCAGATTCAAATGCCGTACCGTTTCTTTTAAAAAACTAACCTTCTTGGACGAGGCTTCAATCAGGGTAACCGGTTGATTGGGACGGACGATCCTGATCGGCAGTCCGGGAAAACCGGCCCCGCTTCCCAAGTCCAAGAGGTTCGCTTTTTCCGGTATATAAGGAAGGGGGGTCAGGGAGTCCAAAAAGTGTTTGATAAGTATCTCACGAAATGAGCGGAGCCCGGTTAGGTTGATATGTCGGTTCCATTTTACCAGCAGGGAAGCATAAGCCATAAACTGGTTTAATTGGAAGCCCGATAAAGAGGTGCCCAAGTCTTTGGCCCCTTGTTTCAGCAGCTGTTTGCCGTCCTCCGGATTGATATCTTGAATTGTGGCTGGTTTTTCTCTGGAACGCATTTTTTTAAGTTTAGGTTTTTGTTACTCGTTACTGGTTGCTCGTCCCCCGTTGCCGAAAACTGACGGAGGAACTGGACTCACTTGATAACCAGCTAGAGGAAGGACATAGAGCGAAGCATTTCCGAATGCAACCATTTTTACAAAACCCGTAGTCAGAAACAAGCAACCCGAAACGAGTAACCAGTAACGAGCATCATTTCCCGACACAGAACCGGCTGAAGACCCGGTCCAGGACATCTTCGGTAGTCGTGGTTCCGATCAATGAGCCTAATTCTTCCAGGGCTTTTTGAAGATCAAGGGTAATAAATTCCGGGGAAAGGTTTTGTTCACTCAGTTGATAGGCCCTGGTTAGGGACAAAACCATCTGTTCGAAAATCTGTTTCTGTCTTAGAGTGGGAATAAGGTCGGGCAAAGCTTCGGGAACATGATTTTGCAGAAACAGCCCCTGAAGTTTCTCTTTCAGTGCTTCAATTCCCTGACCGTAACGGGCCGAAATGGGGAGTCTATCCCGGCCGGGAAATTGTTTCTGAACCTCTTCTAAAGAGACTATCGGAGGGAGATCCATTTTATTAAGTACGATCAACAAGGGTTTATCCCCGATTTCCCGGAAGATGGCCCGGTCCTCCTCGGTAAAAACGACGGAGGTGTCGATCAAAAATAAAACGATCTGGGCCTGTTGCACTTTTTCTCGAGTTCTCTGGATCCCGAATTCCTCCACTTCATCCCTGGCCCTGCGAATCCCGGCGGTATCTATCAAGCGGAAGGGCAGGCCCTTGAGGAGGAGGGTTTCTTCAATAGTATCCCGGGTCGTCCCCGGGATAGAGGTGACTATGGCCCGATCTTCTTTTAATAGCTGATTCAACAGACTTGATTTCCCGACATTCGGTTTACCGACAATAACCAGAGAAATCCCTTCCCGAAAGGGGCGCCCCTCTTCGTAAGCCTGGATGAGTCGGGCTAACGGATCTAACACCCGGTCTTGAAGACGCTGATTCCATTCCTGGCGATCCAAGATCTCCAATTCTTCATCAGGGAAATCGATTGCGGCTTCCAGTTGGGCCGATAAGGACAAAAGTTCTTCCTGAAAGCCTTTTAATAGTATTAGTAAATCACCCTGGAGCAGTTTATTGGCCTGTTCCAGAGCCTGATCGGTTTGGGATTGAATCAGTTCGATGATACCTTCCGCCTGGGTTAGATCGATCCGCCCATTTAAAAAAGCTCTCAGGGTGAACTCCCCGGGTTCGGCCAATCGGGCCCCTTGACGCAAGACCAGTTCCAAGACCTTTCTTAATACTAAGGGTCCGCTGTGGCAATTGATTTCAATCACATCCTCCCGGGTATAAGTTTGGGGCCCCTTCATATAAACCAATAGAGTCTGGTCCAAAACCGATCCCCTGACAGGATCGATGATGTTGGCCAGGGTTAGATGATGGGACGGAAGTTTCTCCCAGGAAGCGATGGAAGGGAATAGAGGTTGGGCAACGGCTACGGCCCGGGGACCACTGATCCGGATGATTCCGATGCCCCCTAAGCCTACCGGGGTGGAGATGGCGGCAATGGTGTCTTGATCGAACATCTGTAAAACAAAGGTTCAAGGTTCAAGGTGTACGGTTTACGGTATAAAGTATAAGTTAATAAATTTGATGTTCAAGGTTCCCAAGATTTTAGAAAAAACTTTGCACTTTGAATTTTAAATTTTGAATTTCTAACCTTAAACCTCACATCTTGAACCGTATACCGTTTTATGTTTCCGATTCGGGGATGTCTTCTTCCGTTTGATCTTTTTTAGTTGGCAAAATGATCATTTTTTTTAATTGTCCTTCTCCCCGACTTATGGTTTTAAGGCTTTTATCTTTTTCCAGGGTCAAGTGGACGATACGACGGTCATGGGCGTTTAAAGGGCTTATCACCACCGGTTTCCCGGTCTGCTTGGCTTTGGCGGCCATTTTGAGGGCTACCTCTTCCAGATAACTTTTCCGGCGGCTTCGATAGTCCCCACTGTCCAGAATGACTTTAATTTTATCCGGCCCTTTTCGATTCAGGATCCGGGTAATCAAATATTGCAGGGCATCCAGGTTTTGTCCTCTGCGTCCGATCAAAAGCCCGCTGGTGTCCCCTTCAATTTTTATGTGGATGGTTTCCTTTTCCTGTTCGACTTGAATGGTGGCCTCTAAGCCCATCAGTTTCAAAAGGTCCTGGGTCAGAATCTTGGCTTCGTCCACCTTATCAACTTCAGAGGTAAAAACAGGCATTGCGCCCTGCTCTCCTTGACTGGGGGTCAGGGGCTCGGGAACAATCTCGACCTCTTCTTCTTTCACTGTGGCCCGAATCCTGGCCTTTTTGGAACCCATGATTCCGAAGATCCCGGTGGAGCCGGAATTGAGGACTTCAATCTCTAGTTTTTCTCTGGAAACTTTTAATTGATTGCAGGCTGCCTCAACCGCCTCCTCGA
>CAZSTT010000026.1:0-10924 GCA_964609705.1 uncultured Thermodesulfobacteriota bacterium | reverse complement strand
TCAGTTGGCATATTTATTAATATAATATTGTTGTCCAATGGAAAGGACATTATTAACCAACCAATATAGAACCAAACCGGCAGCAAAATTAATAAACATGAATGTGAAAATGACCGGGAGAAACAACATTATTTTTGCTTGGGCCGGATCACCCGTGGTTGGGGTCATTTTTTGCTGAATAAACATCGAAGCCCCCATGAGCAAGGTTAACACCGGAATTCCGTCACCAACATAAGGGATTGGGATTCCGATGGGAAGGCGGTCGGGGGCCGAAAGATCGTTGATCCAAAGGAAAAAGGGGGCATGCCTAAGTTCGATGGCATAACCTAACAAACTGTACAAGGCAAAAAAGACCGGGATCTGAATGACCATCGGAAGACACCCGCCCAGGGGATTGACCTTATAGGTCTTATATAAAGCCATGGTCTCCTGATTCAACTTTTCCTTGTTGTCTTTATATTTTTCTCTTAGTTTGGCGATTTTGGGTTGAAGCTTTTGCATGTCCTTCATAGACTTATAGCTTTTGTGAGTCAGAGGCCAGAAAAGAATTTTAACCAGAATAGTCAGGATGATGATCGACCAACCGTAATTGTTTAAAAACCCATTAAAAAAGCGGAGAACCCACAACAATGGTTTGGAGATAATATCAAAAAAGCCGAAATTTACCGCTTTTTCCAGTTCCAAGCCCAGAGGTTGTAATATCTTGGTGTCTCTCGGTCCGAAATACAGGGCATACCTGATTCTTTTTTCTTCTTTGGGGGCCAGTGTCCAGGGTGGGGCCACAAAGGTCATTTTTAGAAACTCGGGAGCCGGTTTGGATACTTTGAGACTGGCGGTCTGCTGATCTTCAAGGGGAACGATAGCCCCCATAAAATAAGTGTCGGCCAGGGCTCCCCAGCGAATCTTTCCGGTGATTACTTCTTCTTTTTCAACCTTTCCCAGGGCTGTTTCTTTGTATTTCCCATCAGAGAGACGCAAGGCCCCTTGGAAGGCGCCGGAATTGTCGGATGATTGGGGAAATCGGTTTTCCAGCACCAACGCCAAATTGTCGTCCAGTGGCTGGGAGGTATTGTTAATCACCTGTATATCCAGGTCGATACGATAGGACTCATTAGACAGGTTATAAGTCTTAATAATGGTCAGCCCCTTGCTGGAGGTCCAGCGAAAAGACACCACTCCCTTAGATTGTTCAGGGCTTAAGGCCAAGAAGCTTTTGTCCGCTGTAAATCGGGCCTGGGCGAATTCCGGTTGGGATTTTTTTATCCATTCCAATTGCAGTGGAAAAGAGGGCGGTTGATCGGTTAGAATCATTTCTTTGCGATCTTTGACTCCCAATTTTTCTTTATACGCCGTTAATTTATAACTCTTAAGCGAGGCCTCTCCTTCTGAAAAAACGGCTTCAAACAGTCTTGTCTTAACGATGATATCCCGGACGGGTTGTTTAACGTCCGCCGGCTTCTCAGCCGGGGTGGCCTTCGTCTCATTGGCCGGTGAGGACAAGACTGTTGGAGATGGCTTTTGATCAGAAACCGCTTTGGCGGTCTGACCTTTAGGGGGCACGGGAGTTTCCTTTGGACTAAAAAACAGGAAATAGGCGCCAAAAACCGCCATGGATAGTACAAAAGCTATAATTGCATTTTTTTCCATAACTGCTCCAAAAAAATATAAGAAATGTCCTTAGGGTACCGGATCCAATCCGCCTGAACAGAAGGGGTGGCATCTCCCAATCCTTTTCAAGGACAGAAATAATCCTTTGATCAACCCATATGTTTGAATAGCCTGGAAAGAATATTCAGAACAGGTGGGATAAAACCGGCAGGAAGAAGGGAAAAGGGGGGACAGGACTTTTTGATACACCCGTATCCCGAATAAAAAAAATCCCCGCAAGCCTCGGGCCAAAATTCCCATCAGACCAGCAGGGGGGTTAACTCTTCGAAAACCTGACGATATGTTAATGTGTCTGATCCTTTGAGTGCAATGATAATGATATCCTGGGAAGGAGGAAACTTATTATTGGATCTTCTAAAAAATTCCCTCAAGAGACGTTTGATCCGGTTTCTCTGGACTGCCTTCCCCGTTTTTTTTCCGACCGTTAAACCCAAACGGGTTCTCCCCAAGTGATTGAATTTCACGATCACTAAAAAATGGGGGAAGGTCATTTTTCGGTCGGTTTTTGATCTCCGGATAAAATCGCTCCGCTTCAGTACCCTTTTTTCTTTGGGAAACGAAAACGTTGTCATGGATTGACAAAGGGAACAGTGCCTTTTCCTCAGACTGATAGCCTTTTTCTTCCTTTGGCCCGTCTTCTCTTAATCACTTTTCGTCCCCCGGCAGTGCTCATTCGGACTAAAAACCCATGGGTTCTGGAACGTTTTAGATTGCTGGGTTGAAATGTTCTTTTCATAAATACCACATCCCCTCAAATTAAAGATAAACTTAATTTAAACCATAGGTTGGATTTAATGTCAAGCTTTATTTACTTTGAAAACAGGTTTGAACCTTCCAGTCTGTCTCAGGCATCGTGGAGTCACGCCACCAAAAACGTGGCCTGACGGGTTACTTTGAAAATAGGTTTTGAGCCCGCCAGTCATGACTCCTTGAATCCTACGATCATCGCCAGCTCTTCAAGGGACGCTTTTTATATCTTTTATCCTTAATTCCAGCTTGGGGCTGGAACCATATTCTGAGATAAAGGGGGTGTAGACCAGGTCGACGAGGTCTCCTGGTGCCAGTTTTGTCTCTCCCAGTCCGAACCCGATGCCGTCCAAGAAAATTCCCTTTTGTTCCACCCTTAGACGAAGATGTCCCTTGCCGACCAGACGAGATGTTTTAACCCGAATTTTCCGGGTCACCAGGAGAGGTTCAGGGTTTTTTGATCCAAAAGGCCCTAAAAGAGGGAGACTGGGGACCAATTCTTTCAATAAATCAGGGAAATCTATCTCTCCTTCTATGGTCAGGGTTGGAAGGAATGCGCTTTCCGATATCGAATTTTGAACCAGAGACTCAAAGGCTCTTTCAAAGGAGGGAAGATCCTTACATAGCAAAGTGGCCCCGGCAGCGGCCGCATGCCCACCGAATCCTAAAAGAAATTCTTCAAGGTTTTCCAGGCCCTTGAACAGATGAAATCCTTCAAGGCTGCGCCCTGATCCATGGGCGGTCTCCCCTTCCAGGGTAAATAAAAAAACCGGCTTTGACAATCGCTCCACTAACCTCGAAGCCACCAAACCTAAGACGCCCCGATGCCAGGTTTCGGATCCCAAAACAAGGCTTTTCGTTTGCTCCATTTCACACCTGGTTTGCAGGAGTTCATCAATTTCTTTGAGCATCGCCTGCTCCATGACCTGACGACGGCTGTTTTCCTGATTCATAAGCCGGGCCAGCTCTCCGGCCATAGAGGCTTCATGGGTTGTCAACAAACGAACGCCTCCCTCGGCATCCTGCACCCGGCCCAGGGCATTGATCCGCGGGGCCAGACGAAAGGCGATATCAAAAGATGAGAGCGTTCTTTCGGCTGGAATTCCGGAAATTTCTTTTAGCGCCGTCAATCCAACTTGCGGATTTTGGGCCATGACTTCCAGACCCTCCCGAACCAGGATACGATTGACCCCCAATAAAGGGACTACATCGGCCACAGTGCCAAGAGCAACCCGATCGAGATAAGACCTCAGATTGGGTTTGCCTTCAGGAAAAAAACCCTGCAAATCCAAAGCCTGGCGCAAAGCGATCAGCAGATAAAAGGCCACTCCAACTCCGGCCAGTTCCTTAAAAGGAAAATTGCAGCCCTCCTGTTTGGGATTGAGAACCGCTGCGGCCGGAGGAATTCCCTTTTTAGAAATCTGGTGATGATCGGTCACGATAACATCCAGCCCCTGCTCTTTGGCCCATTCCAACTCCAGATGGTTGGAAATCCCGCAATCAACAGTAATGATCAGGGAAACCCCTTGCTCTTTCAATTGGGTGAGTCCGGAGATTGACAGACCATAACCTTCACGGACCCGGTGCGGGATATAGAAAAGAATATCGGGGAAGAAGGGAGTTAGGAATTGAATTAAAATGGCGGTGGCCGTCACTCCGTCGGCATCATAATCCCCAAAGACAGCGATACGTTCCTTCTGCTGTATAGCTTTCAGTATTCGATTAACCGCTTTAGGTATATCTTTCATCAGGACCGGGTCGGGAAGGTGCTGCAAAGCCGGAAAAAGAAAATCTCGCGCCTTATCGGTCACATACAGTCCCCGGTTGATTAATAGCTGGGCTACCAGGGCAGGCAGGTTAAGGGCTTGGGCTAAAGGCTCGGCACGTTTTGAATCAAAGGGGGTAACATTCCATTCCATGAGCCCCACCTTACTTCAGCTTTAATGAAGGTTCAAGGGTGAAATGTTTTCCATTGCCAAGTCACTTTAAATACAATATAATTTTGCAATAAACTATGACAAGATGAACTCGCAAAAAGTCGTCACCCCGGTGAACACCGGGGTCCAGGGGATTTTAAACTTATTGAAATTCCTGGATTCCGGCTTTGCTCGACCTCCTTTGGAGGTCTCTTAAAGAGGTCGGTGAAACCGACCGACCAGGAATGACGTTTTGGGGGTTCTGGCGATTTATTACGAGATTATCGAACAAGACTCCCAAAAAGGAATGATCATGACCCCCGATCCAGCCCCGACACTCAAAAAAATACCTTCCGTAACCCTGCTTTTGGAAGAACCGGAGTTTCAACAGCTGGCAGCCTGGAATTCCCGGAAATACCTGGTGAAGGTTATTCGGGAGTTGTTGGAGGATAAACGAAAGGCCATCCTTTCCGGAAAGGAACCGGAACTGGATCTGCCGACCCTATGGAGAGAACTTGAAATCAGGCTAAAAACCAAGGCCGAATCTCACCTGCGCCGAGTGATTAATGGGACCGGGGTGGTCATCCATACCAATCTGGGCCGGTCGTTGCTGGCGGAGGAAGCCCTGGAGCAGATTCAAACGACTGCCCGATATTATTCCAATCTGGAATTCGACCTTGAAGCCGGACAACGAGGCAGCCGTTACAGCCATGTAGAAGATCTCCTGATCGAACTCTCCGGAGCTGAAGCGGCACTGGTGGTCAATAACAACGCTGCGGCCGTGTTTTTGGCCTTGAATACCCTGGCCAAGGGGAAAGAGGTTGTCGTCTCCCGCGGCCAGTTAGTCGAAATCGGAGGATCCTTCCGCATCCCCGAGGTCATGACCCGCAGTGGGGCCGTCTTGCGGGAAGTGGGAACGACCAATAAGACCCACCTGCGGGATTACCAGACGGCCTTGACGGATCAGACCGCCCTGTTGCTCAAGGTCCATACCAGTAACTACCGGATCGTGGGTTTTACGACCGAAGTCCCACTGGAAGACCTGGTGGCTTTGGGACGCCGGCATGGCTTACCGGTCATGGAGGATTTAGGAAGCGGGAGTTTTATCGATGTCTCCAGATTCGGACTGGAGAAGGAACCGACCGTTGTTGAGGCGGTCCAGGCCGGGGCTGATGTAATTACCTTCAGTGGGGACAAACTTTTAGGAGGGCCCCAGGCCGGGATTATTGTCGGCCGGAAAAATTATATCCAGGCCTTGCGCAGCAACCCCTTGAACCGGGCCTTGCGGATTGACAAACTGACCCTGGCTGCCCTGGAAGCCACATTGAAATTGTACCGAAATGAAAAACAAGCCCTGAGGCAGATCCCTACCCTGGCCCAATTGAGTGTTCCTCTCAGCGAATTAAGGAAACGAGCCAGGCGCCTCTTTCATATCCTTAATAATAAACCAGCTGTCGGATTAAAGATTGAAATCATTCCCACAACCTCCCAGGTGGGCGGAGGGGCACTCCCCCTGTCTTTTATGAAATCCTATGCCCTGGCCTTCTCCTTGGAGGGAGGGTCCGTTTCTGAATTAGAAAAAAAGTTTCGTTCTTTTTCCCCGCCCATTATCGGAAGGATTGAAAAAGAAAAACTCCTGCTGGATATCCGCACCCTTCAGAAAGAGGACTTCCCCTTTATCGCCCGTTGCTTAACGGCCTGGGAAAGTTGAGCCCGTAGATGGACTGGTTTGATACCCTGTTGAAAGACGTAACTTCTTTCAGAATATTTCTACCCTTTATTCCTTTTTTTGTGGCGTTTAATGTACTGAGCATTCTTCCCATTTTTGTTTCACTGACTTCAGGGATGAAGTCTGGGGAACGAAAGACGGTAGCCCGTCAATCTATTCTGACGGGATTTCTGGTCAGCATCGGGTTTTTGATCGCCGGGAAGTGGATTTTTGCCCTGCTGGGCATTACCGTCGCTGATTTTCAGATCGCTGGAGGAATCCTCCTTTTCATCATATCCATCATAGAATTAATCTTTCCGGAAAGGACAAGGACCTTCCCCAAGGAAACCATGGGAATCGTCCCCATCGGGATCCCTCTGATTGTCGGGCCTGCCGTTCTTACGCTGCTACTCATCATCGTCAATACCTATGGTTATTTTTCGACACTCTTATGCCTCATTCTCAATCTCCTTCTCGTCTGGCTGGTCTTTAACCAGTCTCATTGGATCATGAAGCTGATGAAAGAGGGGGGATCACAGGGAATCAGTAAAGTCTTTACCCTGCTGCTCGCCGCTTTTACCATGATGATGATCCGTATGGGGCTGGAAGGATGGAGCGGCCTCATTTCCAGATGATCATTATCTCCGGGCGGGGAGTTTCTTGGTTCACTCTACTCGCCACCGGCCTTTCCTATCAAAACAGAACATTCCGAATGGCTGAGGATGTATCTGGATACGCTTCCCAGCATTCCTTTTATTCCTCTCATCCCCTTACTTCCAACAGCAATTATGTCAGTTTTTAATACGTTTGCCTCATCCAGTATCTCTAAGGAGGGAACTCCATCCTTGGTTAAACAGTTCACCTTTTTGAATCTATCCCCTATTAATTTACAGGCCTGCTCAAGAGTCTTTTCCGATTCTTTCAATGCCAACGCCTTGATCTCAGTCAGGGTCTTTTTCATTTTTTCATCTATTTTTACATTAAACTTTTCTGGTATATCCAACCCGGACTGTATGGTCTGTAAAACAGTTATTTCTACATCATTAGAAAAAGGCATGGAGATTAAGAACCTTCCGGTCCCCGTAGCATAACCAGAACCGTCAGTGGCAAAAAGAATTTTTAAATGGTCGGATTGTTCTCCCTGGGGTGTTTTTACAACAAGAACCGGCTTGGAAGAATTAATGGCGACAAATCTCGCTACACTTCCTATAAGAATCCTTTTAATGCCTTTTAACCCCACAGCTCCCAGGACAATCATGTTCACATTCAGATCTTCCGCAGTATCGATAATTCCTTTGCCCGGATAACCATCTACCATCAAAGAGTCAATCTTTGCTTGGAGAGGCTGGAGAAGATCTATCGTTGTTCTAATAATCTCTGATGCAATTTTTTTCTTTATGGACTTGAGATTGGAGGGATAAGAGGCCACTTTATCCCTGAATGGGACATCCGGTATAACATGGAGTACGGTAATTTCATCCTCCGAAGACAGGTTAAGCTTGGTCAGGAATTTAGCGGCTCCATCAGAATATTCTGAGCCGTCTGCAGCAAGTAGTATTTTCATATGATGCCTCCCTCCTGATCATATCAATTAAAAATGACAAGATATTTTTCATGGGCATAGTATAAAACAAGAAAAAAGTAAAAGAAAGGAGATAAAAAGAGACGGGGGAAAACAAAAAGAGATCCCACCCGGTTAAACCTTTTTCAAGGCCTCCTTGACCCTTTCCGGCGTAAAGGGAATTTGGCGCAATCGAATCCCGGCCGCCTGAAAAACCGCATTGGCAATAGCCGCCGGGGCCGGTCCCATGGCCCCTTCACCCACACCCAGAAAGGGCTGTCCCGGCCGGTTAAGCAGAATGGTTTCGACAGGGGGTGCGTCGGGAAAACGGAAAATCGGGTAACTGTGCCAGTCAACGCTGATCACGCCCTGTTGATCAAAGGCCACCTGTTCTTTAAGGGTCCAGCTGGCCGATTGGATAAAGGCCCCTTCGATCTGACTACTCACCGCCTCAGGGTTGACAATCTGTCCCGCATCTACGGCCAGAACGGCCCGTTCCAAACCTATTCGGCCGCTCACCCGGTTGAGACGCAAGGCCACCCATACCGCCGTGTAACATTGCCGGTTTTTGTAGCGGGACTGGGCGATCCCATACCCCATATCCTTTTCCGGCCCTTTCCGGCCCGGCTCCCAACCTGCTTTTTCGGCCACGGCGACCAGGACGGCCCTGGCCCGTTCATCAGCCAGGTTCCGGAGGCGGAATTCCAGGGGATCAATGCCGGCCTCAAAGGCCAGCTCGTCCATGAACGATTCTATGGCAAAAATATTGGCATAGGAACCCAATCCCCTTAAGGAAGAAACCCGCAAGGGACTGTCGGGCAGAAAATGTTTGACAATACGCCGGCGGGGAAAGGTGTAAATCGGGTCGGCGTTGCGGTGTATCCCAACATGATAGGCCATTACCGGAAAGGGCTGAGGAATTTTAAAGGGTTCGGCCAGATGCCAGGCCGCCAATAACCCCGAGCTCTCTTTAGAAGGCCGGGACCTTCCCATGTGAGAATAACCATGAACATCATGGTTCCAATCGATCACCTCTCCATCCCGGCCTAGACTGGCCTGCATTTTGACGAAGGTGGCCGCCCCATAAGGCTCCCAGGTGTTCTCGTCCCGCCTCATCCATTTGAGAGATACCGGGCGTCCCGGGAGGGCACTGGCCAGCAGGGCGGCATCCAGGGCGGCATCATCGGCCCCGTTATGCCCGTAACAACCCGGTCCATCCCTGTGGATGACCTGGATATCGCCTTTATCCATTTTCAGGACCTGGGCCAGGGCCGATCTCAAGGGGAACGCTCCCTGGGTATGGGACCAGACGGTCAGCTTGCCCTGGACCCATTGGGCCACTGCGGCTGAAGGGCCAAGAGCGGCATGCATATGATACGGCCGAAGGTAAGTCGCTGTCAAAGTCTGGGCCGCTTCCGTCGGCGTTTCAATGGCCGGGACGGGGGTTTCCACCGGGGTTCCGTCGATGACCAGGAAGGCCTGGTCCGGTTGGTCGGACATATGATCGAATAAGGTTTCATGGGTGGGCAGGGTGTCCTCGGATTTCCAAACAGCGGTTTTGCGGAGAGACTCCAGGGCCTGGACGGCCTGTTCTTCCCGCTCGGCGATAACGGCCAGAAAGCTGCCATCTCGCACCACCTTAAGAACACCCGGTATATGACCCACGGCCTCTTCATCTACGGAGACCAGTCTGGCTGTATAATTGGGAGGCCGAACAACCCGGCCGTGAACCATTTCCGGAAGTTCCAGATCCTGGACAAACCGGGTCTGGCCGGTCACTTTATTCAGCAGATCGAGACGAGGGATGGAATGCCCGACAATTTGATAATGTTCGGGGGATTTGAGAAAACCTATCCCCATGACCTTGGTAGCAAACTTTTTCCCTCCCCAAAGCTCCCAGTAGGTCACCTGGCCTCCTGATTCCGGATCGGTGATCGTACCCTCCTGCACGATTAGACGATCTAAAGGGGCCTTCAATTTCTCCCCGGCCGCATCCAGCAGAATTTGTCTGGCCTCGGCCGCGGCATTGCGAATGGCATTGCCGGAAGTTTCCAGAGACAAACTGCTGGCGGTAACGCCCTCGTTGGGGGTCTGGGCCGTATCCGCCGTAACCACCCGGATGCGGGCCAGCGGCAAGCCCAACTCTTCGGCCCCGATCATGGCCAGAGAGGTTTTGATATCCTGACCGAGTTCAGCCTTACCGGTAAAAATGGTAACCGTCTCATCGGTATTGATGCGCACCCAGGAGTCCAGGTCCGGCGTATGCATCAGGGAGCCGGCCAGGCCATCAGTCGCCTCCGGACCTTCCGGTCCTGATGAAGAATCCGGTTTTTGGCCAGGTCCTCCTTCCCGAAAAGCAGGGGGAGCCGGGGGATCTCCCGCGGCCCGTTTGACGGCCCTGAGGATCCGGTCGTATATCCCGCAGCGGCAAAGATTGTTGGCTATGGCCGCCTTGATTTCTTTATCGGTCGGATTGGAATTTCGATCCAGCAGGGCCTTGGTGGACATGATCATGCCGGAGACGCAAAATCCGCACTGGACGGCATGTTCTTCTATAAAAGCCTTTTGGATAGGATGCAGACTCTCGGGGGTTCCCAGACCTTCCAGGGTGGTAATTTCACACCCCTGAACAGACCGGACCGATAGACGGCAGGCCGGGACGGCCTGGCCGTCTATCAGGATGGTGCAGGCCCCGCATTGTTCCAGGCCGCAAGCGAACTTGGCCGCTTTCAAACCCAGATCATTACGCAAAACATAGAGCAAAGGCGTTTCCGGCTCAACCCGTACCCGGTGCCTCTGACCATTTACTTTCAAAGTAATCTCTCGAACCATGTTTCTCTCCTGTCCTTTGGGTGAATTAAATAGATATTATCGAACCCTCGGAAATTCAGTGGACGCTTGGCCTCTTTCACCGCCCAGTTTGGCATGTAGTGGGTAAAGATCATCCGGGTTCTCACATCGCCGTGGCCAAGTAGGTTTGGATCGTCCCGGGCATCATATTGGAGGCTCACACCTTGTCAAACCGGATAATGGAATCCACAGCACCGGGATTGACCAGAAGCCTCCCAATATAGATAACTATGATAGTAAGCAACTGAATAAAAGTAATAATATCAAATAGATTTGTCAATAAAAATCATATTTAATATTGACAATCCCTAAACTTACTGATATTGAAAGGAAACTATTCGATATATTGAGCAAGTAGAGATTCACATTATGAGAGACCGGGAAGATTTACACCGATTACACTTCCCCTTCCGTTAGGTCATAAGGAGAAAATATGGCATTGATCAAGTGTCCGGATTGCGGCAGGGAGGTTTC
>CAZSTT010000025.1:24665-27105 GCA_964609705.1 uncultured Thermodesulfobacteriota bacterium | reverse complement strand
CGATGTTCCATTACCGGAAACCAGGTCGGGCCTGAAACGGGAAGTCCGGAAAGTTTTAATAGCTACGATCAGTTTTTTGAAGCTTACAAAGCTCAGGTTAAATTCGCCATGACCTGGTTCAATCAGTCGGTCTCGGCGATTGAAATGGGGCACACCCTACTCAGACCGGTTCCTTTCCAGTCTTCCATCACCGACCAGGCTTTGGAAAGAGGGGTCGATCTCACCAACGGGGGTTCCAAGTATTATACCGCCGGGATTGAGGGAATCGGGGTGGCCGACGTGGCCGATTCACTCGCAGCAGTTAAAAAAATCATCTTCGAGGAAAAACAGGTAACCATGAAGGAACTGGTGGAGGCCTTGTCCGGGAATTTTGAAAGTCATGAGGGCCTGCGGCAGGTTCTCATGAACCGGGCTCCCAAATTCGGGAATGACGATGACTATGCGGACCAAATCGCCCGCGAAAGCTGTTCCGTATTTCTTAAAGAGGTTAAGAAACACAGGGACTACTGGGGCAGTGTTTACTATCCGGGAATCTGGTCGATTGAGTTAGCCATGCACCTGGGATGGCTGGTAGGGGCTCTACCCAGCGGGCGGATGGCTTCCGAGGCGCTCACCGAGGGGGTTGCCCCTTCCCGGGGGCAGGATCGTAAAGGACCGACCGCTGCAGTAAAGTCGGTGGCCAAGCTCGATCATGACCTGATGGAAAACGGCTGTATCTTCAACATAAAGTTCTCCCCGGTCATGTTCACGGACAACAACATCGATAAATTCATAGCTGTCCTGAAGACCTACCTCGATCTGGGCGGGTTCCAGATGCAGGTTGCCGTGGTCAACAAACAAACGTTACTCGATGCACAGAAGAGTCCCGAGAAATATAGAGATCTTCTCGTCAGGATAGCCGGCTATTGCGCGTACTTCACGGAACTGAACCAGCGAGTGCAACAACACATTATCGATCGCACCGAACATTCTTAATCAATAGCTCTAATTGTAAAATAGTTGACATCTATTTCATTAATTCAAAGCTAGAAAGGGATCTGTGCATGTGGAAAGATATTAAGGTAGACCGTTGGGAGAGTCAGATTGAGATCCAGGTGCCGGAATCGGCGACGATTATCGAGTCCCAACCCCGAAGAGGAGATTCCTCAGACCCCCGGGAAAAACTGAAAAATGCATTAAAAAATCCCTTGGGCATGGAGGAAATAAGGGCGCTGGTCGATAAGGGAAGCCGGGTGGCCGTTGCCTTTGATGATCCCATGAAGCATGCCCCAAGTTATCTGGCCCTTCCGCTCATTCTCGAGGAATTACACCAGGCCGGCGTTAAGAAGGAAAATATCCTCTTGATCAGTGCTAACGGGACCCACCGCAAGTTTACTCCGAGTGAATTTATCGACTACCGGAATGTGGGCTATGGCTTTCCCCCCGGAAAGGGGATACCGAAGATCCCGGAGGAGATCCTCTATGATTTCTGGCCCCACAAGTTTAGGCAGCACGATGCTCATCCCGATAATTTCATCCATATGGGTTTCTCCAGGATGGGGGATCTGGTCGAGTGCAACAGGGTTTTGATTGATTATGACCTCGTAATCTATGTTGGGGGTGCCAACCCGAATAAATGGGGAGGCTACGCCGGAACGGGGGTGGCGATCGGACTGGGCAGCGCCGGGAGTATTGCTTCTCATCATACCTTGAAGGGTCAGGGCCATGTAGAATCGTGCCATGCCGATCCCCGGACCCACTTGTTCAGGTCGCACAAGGATGCCATAATGGAGCGGATTGAAGACTACATCGGCAGAAAGGTGTTCTACGTTGAAGGAGTGATCAACAGCGCGAAGGAATGGGCAGGTTTTTTTGCCGGTCACTTCAAGGAGATCCAGGAACCAGCCTGGAAAACCGGCGACGAGTACTGCCTATGGCCGGAAGAACAGGCTGACGTGGTGGTAGCCGGGCTGCCGAAGTGGTGCGCCCCCTATGATACGAGCCGTAACCCCGTGATGGTTCTCTCTGCGGCCTCGACGATCCTGAGAATGTGCATAGGGAAGCCTATCCTCCGTGAAGGAGGAGTCCTTATCCTCATTGCCGCCTGTGACGGGTTTATTGATAAGGAGTCTCTCCCATCCTATCCCGAGGTGTTGGAGTTATACGGAAAGATGGGGAACGCCCAAAGGCTGGAAGAAAAATATCTGGAAGAATTCCTATATCATCGGCAGGATTACCTGAGAAAGCACTTGGGGGGAAGCGGCAACCACCCGGCCCATCCCTTTTGGCTGTTTACAGAAACCCAGTTTGTCCATGATCATGCGGGGAAACTGATCGTGGCCACTGCAGAAAGTCCGGAGGCGGTTCGAAAAGTTGGCGGAACCTGGGCCGAAGACTTCAATGCAGCCTGGCAGATGGCCGAAAGGGTAGTAGGCAAGAATCCAAGAGCCGTTGTCCTCCC
>CAZSTT010000025.1:0-24565 GCA_964609705.1 uncultured Thermodesulfobacteriota bacterium | reverse complement strand
GGAAGGCTCCGGCCGATGAAATTTTTTATTTATCTTCCGGCTTTGTCGTAAATCTTTGCCTTTTATTTTTTTGACCTGGATATCGTTACCCTGTCGGCTGTTTCCAGGGCGTAAGGGGATAACTCATTGCCCAGGCCCGGGATCTCCGGGACCTGGATATAGCCGTCAACCGGTTGATAGTCATAGAGACAAAGTTCCTTATTAAAGGAAGCCAAATTAATGACATGATGTTCATGGATGCAAAAGTTAGGAATGACTGCTTCCAAATGTAAAGCCGCGGCGATGGAAAGCGGGCTGGCGCAGACATGGGCCTGAACACTGACATCATAAGCATAAGCCATGTCGCAGATCTTCTTGCCCTCCGTGATCCCGCCGCAGGTACCCAGGTCCGGCTGGATGAGCGCCAGCGAGCCGTTCTCAAAATAGGGGGCGTAGCCCCAGCGGGTGTAAATTCTTTCACCGCTGGCAATCGGGATCTTGACGTTTTCGGCGACCAGCTTGGTAATCTTGGGAGTCGGCGTGGTAGGTTCCTCATAGGCAAAGATATTGTACTTTTCGGCTCTCTTTCCGATCTGGATGGCCGCCTGAGCATCGGTAACCGAATGGGCTTCTATAATAATATCGACCTTCGGGCCGATGGCCTCTCTGACTGCGGCGATTCTTTCCTCAATTAAGTCGAGATAATAGGGTTTGAGTAATCGGGTAGTCTCTTCGGAAGAAAAATTTTTTCCATCCCGGTCATAGGTAAAGAAGTCGATTTTGACGGCGTCGTAACCTTCGGCTACCGCCTTGAGGGCGACGGCGGCATAATCCTCTGTGGTACAGACCGAAGTCAATCCGTCCCCCCAGCCGAATTGAAGCTGGCTGGCATAGGATCTTAGTTTCTCCCTTCTCTTGCCCCCAAGCAATCGGTACACGGGCACATTGAAAGCCTTGCCCTTGATGTCCCATAAGGCCATATCAATGGCGCTGATACCGGAGAAAATAACCGGACCGCCGTTCTGCCCCCAAAAGGTGGCTTTATATAACCGGTCCCAGATAACTTCGTTATCAAGAGGATCTTTGTCGATAATCATCCGGGAAAGGTCTTTGATCATACCGAAGGCGGCCGAGGCCCCAACCCCGTAGGCCATGGCCGCTTCACCATATCCGGAAAGACCTTCATCGGTATTGATACGGCAGACCACCGGCCGCCAGCGGGGATTATTCCGCGGTTTAAGCTCCATGACCTCAACACTTATAATCTTCATATTTTAACTCCTTTCCCAACCATTTTCAGCGGACTCTGGTTCTAAAACAATTCATTTCTTATCAAACCGTCATGCCACGCTTTTGGGGCGTGGCACCACGATCCGGTCGGCTTTGCCGACCTTCTTAAGAGGCCTCCAAAGGAGGCCGGGACATGAAAATAGGGCTGGGAGGGGGGAAACCTCGAATCCTATTTTCATGTTAAAAGATCGCCCGTCTTTATCGATCCGGGTTTGATCGATCCCGATCCTTCTCCTGTTTCTTTTATCATTCACCCGGCAAAAATATCAATTAAGAAATGGGAATGATTTTCATGAAAGGGACTGTTTTTGAACATTGACTCAAGAGACCGAAATGGTATGATCTGTCAAAACCAAACAGAAAGGAGCGGACCTTATGACCGACGACACCGTGGATATCCAGCGTATCCGCCAGACCGTACAGCTCTATTTCGAGGGGATGTACCATTCAGATGTGGATAAATTGAAAAAGGCTTTTCACCCCAGCGCCGCCCTGATGGGGTATTACAACGGGAACCTGGCCCATATCCCTCTGGAAAAATGGCTGGAGATGGTCGCAGCCAGACCTGCCCCGGTCAAAAATGGGGAGGAATATAACATGCGGCTGGTGTCCCTGGACCTGACCGAAAATGTGGCCGTTGTAAAAGTGAAGGACTTGTATCTGGGCCTGTGGTTCACCGATTACCTGTCTCTGTTGAAAATCGAGAAAGAATGGGTTATCGTCAACAAAATATTTCATCACGAACCCCGTTAACTTCCGGTATACGGTTTCAAACATATGGTTTTTTTCGACTTTGCATTTTGCATTTTCAATTTTGCATTTTGAATCATTTTGCCGACCCCGATTTAAGATCTGAGGGTCTAGGAGAAAAGTATGGATCAACTCGCCTTTCAGTCCGCCTCCGACCTTTTAAAGGCCATCAAGGAACGCAGGTTGGGCTCCCTGGAACTGCTGGATCACTACATTAAAAGAATAGAGAAGTTTAATCCGGCTATCAACGCCGTCGTGGCTACCGATTTTGAAAAGGCCCGCGCCCGGGCCCGGGCGGCTGATGAGGCCCTGCAAAAGGGAGAAAGCTGGGGTCGGCTTCATGGGCTTCCGATTACCATTAAAGAATCTTTTGAGGTGGTCGGGATGCCCTGCACTTCCGGAGCGCCGGAACTTAAAAACCACAGGCCCGGCAGGAACGCCGATGTCGTCCAGAAGGTGATTGACGAGGGGGCTATCGTCTTCGGCAAGACCAACCTGCCTCTTTACACTCAGGATCTTCAAAGCTACAACGAAGTCTACGGACAGACCAACAATCCCTGGGACCTCGGCCGCGGTCCGGGCGGTTCATCCGGCGGGGCGGCCGCGGCCCTGGCGGCCGGCTTTACCGCTTTTGAAATCGGCAGCGATATCGGCGGTTCGATTCGCAATCCTTCTCATTTTTGCGGCGTCTACGGCCACAAGCCCACTTTCGGCATCGTGCCCCTTCGCGGACACATACCCCCGCCCCCCAGCAATTTTACCGGTTTTTACACCAGTGACGGGGATATCGCCGTGGCCGGTCCTATGGCCCGAAGCGCCAAAGACCTGGACCTGCTCCTGAACCTGATGGCCGTTCCTCAAAAGCAGCTCAACCCGGCCTGGACCTTCCGCCTGCCTGAACCCAGGAAAAAGAACTTGAAAGAGTACCGTATCGGGCTATGGCTCGATGATCCGGCCTTTCCGGTGGATACCAAGGTTTTGGATTGTCTTCAAAACGCGGTGGATAAACTTTC
Source organism: uncultured Thermodesulfobacteriota bacterium (assembly GCA_964609705.1). Classification (GTDB taxonomy): domain Bacteria; phylum Desulfobacterota; class RBG-13-43-22; order RBG-13-43-22; family RBG-13-43-22; genus RBG-13-43-22. The sequence goes on along the minus strand of CAZSTT010000025.1, from coordinate 21,533 downwards.
CAGAGCCGGGGCCGGGATAGAAAATAAAAGGCCGGACATCGACTTTACTCGAAGCCATACGGTTTATCATCTGTTACTTAACAGCGCCTTGAGTACTAACACTCCCCCGGAGCTATTTGAGAAATTGACCGACAAAGCCCGGAACCTGGCGCCGGAGGACCAGACCCCCAATTCCAGGGGTCTGAGAGGGACGGTGACGGCCCATCGTAACTGGTTGCTGCTGGATCGGGAACGGTTGTTGATGCGGCAAAAATGGGCTGATTTTTTCGGGAATTTCGACGCCCTCTTGTGCCCGGCCATACCGGTTACCGCCTTCCCCCATGATCATGGCAAGTTTTTTGACCGGGTTTTAATGGTCAATGGGATGGAACGCTCTTATTTCGATACCCTTCTGGCCTGGGCGGGATTGACCGGAGTGGTTTATCTTCCGTCCACCGTGGCCCCGGTGGGTCCGGCGGTGGATGGTTTGCCCGTGGGAATTCAAATCGTGGGACCTTACCTGGAGGATCGCACCCCAATCCATCTGGCCGGTCTGATGGAAGAGGTGGTAGGTGGGTTTACCCCCCCTCCGGACTTTGCTTAAAATTTTTATAACTCTTTTTCTCCAAAAAGAACTATAGGTATTCAGATATAAACAGAAGGAGGATAACGATGTTTCGAAACTTTAAAGTGGTATCCCAGGTTATATTCGGTCGGGGGGCTTTCGATCAGCTGGATAATATTCTTGAACAGAAACGGCTTGATAAAAAGGCCGGCATGGTTTTCCTGGTGGACGATGTTTTCAAGAATCATCCGCTCCGGGATCGGGTCCCGTTGCATGAAAATGATCTTTTGATCTGGGTTAATGTGGACGACGAGCCTAAAACAAAACAGGTCGACGCTCTGACCGCCGAAGTCAAGCAGTGGAAATCCTCCGCCACCGGACCGGCCCTGCCCGAAGGGGTCATCGGCATCGGCGGCGGCAGCACCATGGACCTGGCCAAAGCCGTTTCTTTGATGTTGACCAATCCGGGGAGTTCGGTCGACTATCAGGGATGGGATCTTATCAAGAACCCCGCTGTTTACCATGTGGGCATCCCCACTTTATCCGGAACGGGATCAGAGGTGTCGCGCACCACGGTACTGACCGGTCCGGAAAAAAAGCTGGGGATCAATTCCGATTATACGGTGTTTGATCAAATCGTTCTGGACCCCTTGCTGACTGTGGATGCGCCACCGGTACAACGATTCTATACCGGCATGGATTGTTATATCCATTGCATTGAGTCGCTCCAGGGGACTTACCTCAATGAATTCAGCAAAGCCTACGGAGAAAAATCTCTGGAATTATGCCGGGAAGTTTACCTGAAACCCTGGAAGCCGGAGAGTGATGACCAGCTGATGATGGCCTCCTACTTCGGGGGAATGAGCATCGCCTACTCCCAGGTAGGGGTGGCCCACGCCCTTTCCTACGGGCTGGCTTACATTCTTGGGGTTCACCACGGCATCGGCAACAGTATTGTTTTCGATTACCTGACCGATTTTTATCCGGAGGGGGTTAAGGAATTCCGGGAGATGGTGGCTCAAAGCGGTGTTTCCCTTCCCCGAAACCTGACGACCGGGCTTTCCTCTGAAAAAATGGAAAAGATGATTGACGTGGCCCTGGGGCTCGCGCCCCTGTGGGAAAATGCCCTGGGCTCGGATTGGACAAATATCATGACCAGAGATCGGGTCAGGGACCTTTATAAAAAGATGTGATCGCAGGGCAGCAGGCGGCCCTGGAATTTAAAATTCCGGGGCCGCTTTACGAAAAGGGGCCGGCTTTGTAATAATCTATTCTTTCTTTCTCTCTTTTTTTTCCTTTAAGGCCCGCCAGAGCCGCTCGGAGGTAACGGGGAGTTCGGTGATGCGCACCCCGGTGGCGTCGAAAATGGCGTTCAAAATGGCCGGGATGGTGGGCATGATGGCCCCTTCGCCGACCTCCTTGGCCCCGTAAGGGCCGTTAGGTTCGTTACCTTCAATGATAAGCGATTGAACCGGCGGCACATCCAGAGCGGTTGGGATCTTATATTCCCCCAGGGAGGCATTGATAATCTGCCCCCGGTCGTTGAATTTCACTTCTTCAAATAAGGCCTCCCCCAGACCCATGGAAACCGAGCCTTCCATCTGTCCTTCCACGGAGGTCCGATTGATGGCCAGACCACAATCATGGGCATCGGTCACTTTATCCACGGTCACCTCGCCGGTTTCCATATCCACAGTGACCTCGGCAATCATAGCCGAACAGCCGTAAGCCGGCGAAGTGCCGACCGCCGCCCCTTTATAGGTACCGCCCAGCTTGGGGGGTTTGTATTTCCCGGTGCCGACGATGGTCCCCCGTTTTAAATAGGCCAGCCGGGCCGCTTCCTTGAAGGTTAACGGCCCCTCTTGGGGGGAATCAGACCAGCCCCGGTGCTCCTTCATGTAGCTGATGCGGAGGGGTTCGAAATCGGGGGAGGCCCCTGTAAAATAAATCAACCCATCTCGGGTTGTCATCTTTTCCGTCGGAACATTTAAGGCTTCCGACAACACCTCCAAAACCTGACGCCTGGCGTCTTCAGCTGCTTCCTTGGTGGCATAACCGGTCATCAGGGTTTGACGGCTGGAATAGGCCCCCAGATCCACGGAAAGGTCCGTGTCCCCGGAAACGACCCGCACATCCTCGTAGCGAACCCCCAGACCCTCGGCGGCGATCATGGCCAGGGCCGTGTCTGACCCCTGGCCGATTTCGGCGCTGCCGGTCAGGACCTGGATCGTCCCTCCGTCCTCGGAGATCTTGATGACCACGGTGGCATGGTAGGTGTCGGAACGATAGATGGGATAGCCGGCACCGGAGACAAAGAAACCGCAGGCCAGTCCGATCCCCTGGCCTCTAGGCAGCCGGCCTTTTTTCTTTTTCCAATCCGATTGATCCCGGATGGCCTCAATGCATTCCTTCATCCCCAGACTGCTCATATTCAATTCGTTGCAGGTCGTATCCCCGGTTTCCATGATATTTTTCAACCGCATTTCCACCGGATCGATTCCCAAGGTTTCAGCCAGAATGTCCAACTGCTGTTCGAACCCGGCCCGGGCGGCCACACCGCCGTGCCCCCTTTGGGCTCCGCAGGCCGGACGATTGGTATATACCCGGAAACCGTCGTATTTCATATTAGGAAGTTTATAGGGCCCGCCCAACAGAGAACCGGCGTAATAGACGGTGGCGATCCCGAAGCTGGAATAGGCCCCGCCTTCCAGGACGCAGGTATTATGGAGAGCCATGAGAGTCCCGTCTTTCTTGACGCCGGTTTTGAAAGTATGAAAAAATTGATGCCGGGCCCGGCTGTGGAGAAAAACCTGTTCCCGGGAGAAATGCATTTTTACCGGACGATAGGTCTTCAGGGAGAGGAGGCAGGCGGTCAATTCCAAAGTGGACGCCGAAGCCTTGGGGCCGAAGCCGCCGCCGACATAGGATTTGACCACCCGGACCTTCCCGATGGGCAGTTTCAAGACCATGGCCACGGTCCGCTGGACATAATGGGGAACCTGGGTGGAACTGTACAGGGTCAAATATCCCTGTTGATCAAAAACCGCGACGGCGTTATTGGGTTCCAGAAAGGCGGCATCCTGCCGCTTATTGACAAACTTATGTTCATGGATCAGATCGCATTCGGCAAAAGCGGCCTCCACGTCGCCGAACTCCTGATGGACCTCGGCGCAGAGATTGCGGGCAAAAGCCTCATGGATCCTGGGAGCCCCTTCGGCCATGGCCTCGAAGGGATCAAAGACCGCCGGAAGTTCTTCGTAATCAACCCGGATCAGATCCAGGGCTTCCTGGGCCGTTTCCTGATCCACCGCGGCTACGGCGGCCACTTCGTCTCCCACATACCGTACCTTGTCCACAGCCAGAATGGTTTCATCATAGCGGGCCGGAGAAACCCCATAGGGGATGATTTCCAGATCCCGGGCCGTGACCACCGATTTTACGCCCGGGAGGGCCTTGGCCCGGGAAGTATCGATGTTTAGAATGCGGGCATGGGCCAGGGGGCTTTGCAGTACGGCCCCGTAAAGCATATTCGGGAATTGCAGATCATCGGTATAAACGGCCCGGCCGGTGGCTTTGTCCGGAGCATCCAGTCTCGGGGCCCGGCTGTTGATGACGCTGAATTTATTCATAAGATGGTTCCTTCTCTCATTAGAAATAAAGGGTTCTCGGATCCGAGAAAAAGAAAAACGGTATAAGGTGTAGGGTATAGGGTTTTTTTGACCTTGAACCTTGAACCTTGGACCTCATACCTTCTTGCCTACCGATTCAACAGCATCCACTATTTTTTGATAGCCCGTGCAGCGGCAAAGGTTGCCGCTGAGGGCTTCCCTTATTTCTGACGGGCCGGGAGAAGGATTTTTATCCAGCAAGGCCTTGGCGGAAAGGATCATCCCGGGACTGCAAAAACCGCACTGGATGCCGCCGTGTTCAACAAAGGCCCGTTGCAGGGGATGGAGTTTCCCCTCTTCGGATAATCCTTCTATAGTCAAAATCTCGTGCCCCTCGGCCTCCACCGCCAAGACCAGACAGGAGTTAACCGGCTGTCCATCCAGCAGGACGGTGCAGGATCCGCAATCTCCCGTTTCGCAGCCTTGTTTGGTGCCGGTGAGTTTTAAGCTTTCCCGGAGCACCTGGGCCAAGGTCCGGTTGACCGGGATGACCAGATCGTATTCCCGGTCATTGACTTTAAGGGAAATCGTTTTCTTCATGGGGAATCTCCTAAACTTTTTTCATCAACTGGTTATAGGCGGCTTTCAGGGTGCGCAGGGTCAAAACCTCCACCATCTCCCGGCGATAATCCGCTGATCCGCGATGATCGGTGATAGGCCGGGAATCCCGGGCCGCCGCAGCGGCGGCTTCCTGGAAAACCGGGTCGTCCTGATTTTTCGGTTTAACCCCTTCCAGGACCTTGGCCGCTGAAGAGGCCAGAAAAGGGATCGGGGCTACCGCACCCAGGGCCACCCGGGCCTTTTTGATTGAACCATCGGCTGCCAGTTCGAGGCAGGAGGCGGCATTGACCAGGGCAATCTCCAGGGCCTTCCGGGTTCCCAATTTGAGATAGGCCCCGGCCATCGGCCCCTGGGGAATGGGGATAATGATTTCGGCCAGGATCTCATCGGCCCGGATGGCCGTTTGCCCGGGGCCGAGGAAAAATTGCTCAATGGATAAAAGGCGGTCCCCCTGGAGTCCTTTAAGGATCAATCCGGCCCCCAGGGCCAGTAAAGGCGGGGCCAGATCGGAGGCCGGACGGGCGGTGATCAGGTTTCCCCCCAGTGTAGCCCGATTCCGGATCAAAGGCGATCCCAACCTTCCGGCTCCCTGGGCCAACAGGGGAACCAGGTCTTGAATCTTTTGGGAGGCGGCCAGATAGGCCGCCGTAGCCAAGGGGCCGATGGAAAAGCCGGAACCGTTTTGCCGGGTGACTTCGTTCAGCCCTTCAATTTTATTGAGGCTGATAATCTGATCCGGAGACAGGAGCTTTTTCTTCATATTGACCAGAAGATCGGTTCCTCCGGCCAGAACTTTGGCTTTCGTTCCATAGTGGCTGAGCAGGGAGCAGGCCTCATCAATCGTGGCGGGGGTATGATAATCAAATTTCGGTAAAAGCATTTAATCCTCCTGAAAAAGTGACGATTGAAGACTCGATACCAAAGTTATATTATAGTTACATTATAGTTACTTTAAAATTTATAGGCGAACGGAGGAACATTGTCAAGGGGGAAATAGGCCGATTAAAACCTTTTTCTTGCGCCCGAAAATGGTCAGGTTATTACGGTGTTATTTCCAGGGCAATCCGCATCTCGGCCGCCCAGGTTTTAATCAATCGGGCGTTGATCAGGGCTTGTTCCCTGCGGACTTTTTGGATTTCGCTTTCCTCATAGACAGCCGGCCGTTGATAGCCCGGGCAGCAGAAATAGTGCCAGTCCTTGTAGCCTCCGAAAGGAGTCCCATCCTGGGGACGATTGCCGGCCTTGATCCCTCGGGCGATCTGACGATCCACCGGCACCACCACGTGATAGCGGCCTCCATCCGGAGCGATCCCGATAAAGCCTTCGTTGCCGCAATCTTCATCCAAAGTGGCCCGGATAATATCGTTAAAATCGATCAGTAAAACCATAGTAACGGGTGACGAGTGACGGGAAAGCCATTAGATCAACAAATTTTTAACCATAACCAGAAACCGGTTTTATTACCCTCCAAAAGCCGGATGAATTAATTCCAAAACATCCCCTTCCGATAAATAAGTGGTTGCGTAATCTTTCTGATGGATGAAACCATGATTCAATTCCACGATCATATGAATCTCAAATTCCCGGCTGGAATGGATCACTTCGGCAATCGAGGCCTTTTCCGGAATGGATTCTTTGAAACCATTAATGATCACCCGCATGTTCAAATCAGCCTTCCCAGGGATAGCTCATTCTTTTAGATGTCTTTTTACGGCTTCTTTGAGTTCCGTTAAATCGGAGGACTTAACCACATAATCATCCGAGGCCCAAACTGAAAAATCCTGTTTGAATTCGCTGTAAGCCGAGCAGAGGATAACCGGCATCCGGGGATATTTTTCTTTGATGATCCTCAGGGTGTCAATGCCGTTCATTCCCGGCATCCGGATGTCCATAATAATCAGATCCGGCACATGATCCGGATCCTCCAGCCGCGAGAGCACCTCCTGGCCGTTTCCGGCCAAAATCACCTCATACCCCTCTTCTTCGAACTCTTCCTGGTAAAGCCTCCGGAGGGACTCTTCATCATCAGCGATTAATATCCGTTTCATGGTTTTCCTCCCCAATTATTTTATTTTTTCTTAAGAATTGTCTGGCTTCCTTAGCCGTGGGGAACTTGATTAGAAAAGAGACCCCTTCTCCGGGCCTATTGTCGATATCCACTTCCCCATTATGGCGGGTGACTATTTTATGGACGATAGGAAGCCCCAGCCCTGAGCCCTGATCCTTGGTGGTAAAAAAGGGATTAAAGATATTATGCAGGACATCGGGTTGGATTCCCCCTCCGGTATCCTTGATCTGACAGATAACCCAATCCCGGTCCGGGCTTTTCTCCACAAAGGTCCGAACTGTCAACAGGCCTCCTCGGGGCATGGCCTGGCGGGAGTTTTGAAACAGATTATAAAATACATGGACCAACTGCCGGTTGTCCCCAAAAATTTTAGGGACTTTACCCCATTGTATTTCAACCCGGATGTTTCCCTCATCGAGATCCCTCTGGATAAGCCCCAGGGCATCTTCCACGATTCGATTAAGATCCCAGTCTTTGTATTTCCCTCGAGGGTCTTGGGAAAAATCCGTGATCTCATTCAGGGTTTTCTCCAGTCGTTCCACTTCGTTGATAATGACCTGGAAGTAAGACTGAACCTGCTCATCGCCTGGAAACTTCTTGTAGAGGCGGCGGACAAAACCCCCGATGGAGACCAGCGGGTTTCGGATCTCATGGGCCATCCCGGCAGCCATTTCCCCGATGGCCACCATTTTCTCCGTATCAATAAGCCGCTCCCGGGCCACCTTGAGTTCTTCGTTGGTTTTTTCAATAAAGGCATAAAGGCGGGCATTCTCCAGGGCCAGGCCGGCCTGATGAGACAACATGGTTAATAGATAGAGGTCTTCCTCGGTGATCGGATGTTTGTCCATAAAGTTATCCACTTCGATAACCCCGACCACTTTATCCTTGGCGTAAATGGGGATTGAGGCAAAGGAGTCCAGATTCAACCGTTTGGCCATCTCCTGGTTGATGCGCGGGTCTTCCGAGATATGATCAATTATAAAAGCCTTGCCTTCCAGAAAAGTACGGGCCAGGACCCCGGAATCTTTGGTAAGAGGAATTTTGATGGCGTGAACCGTCTGATCGGTCTCCTGGCGGGCGTTTCTTGTTTGGGCGGCTTGGCTGACCAGGAAACCGCTTAATTGGTTTCCGGTCAATTTTTCCTGATTTTGAAGGGAAGAGTCCCGGCCGGACTCCTTTTGGATTGACCAGGCCATGGGGGTGAGGATTTTCTTGTCTTCATCAGCCAGGAACAGGATGGCCCGGTTGAAACCTAACCCTTCTTTTAAGGTAATGGCCTCCAGAATGATCTGGGGAAGGTCTTTCAAAGAGGCCGAGGTCATCATGGCACTGTCAATCTGATAGAGGGTGGACAGATTTCGGACCATCCATTCATTCTTCCGGGCCAGGCCCTCGATCTTTTGAAAGGTCAGGGCGTTTTCCAGAGAGTTGGCGATGATATTTCCGATGGTGGAAAGAATGGACAGGTCATCCTCGGTAAAACGGGGGGCCTCCTCACTTCCCAAGGGTAGTTTCTCATAAACACACAGGCGGCCCTGATAAGGGCCTTTAAAATTCAAAGCGATACACATATAAGAAGAAATGACCTCGGCCTTGGTCGATTCCGATTGAACTTTTTCATCAGGAGGAAGGAGTTGACGAACTCCGGATGGAGAATCGGCGTTTTGATTATAAATATGATCCCTTTTCTGAGTCATAATATCTTTAAAAATTTTCTTTTTAACCAGGGAAGGGACCAGTCCGAACTCTGACTCGACCATGACGGTTTCAGACCCCTTTTCCAGGATCATCAGGGCCGAACCGGTGGCGTTGATCACCTGAGCGGTAATGGCCACGGTCCGTTCTATCAGATCATCCAGTTCCAAAGTTGAACCGATCACCTTGCCGACCTGATACAGGACGCTGAGTTCAGCGATTCTCTTCTTGGACTCGGTATAGACCCAGGAGTTTCGGATGATTCCGGCCAGTTCCCGGGCAACCAGATCGAGCAGGTCCAAATGATCCTGTTCGGGTTGCAGCGTTTTTTGGGAAAGCAGACATAGAACGCCGTATAATAAATTATCATCTTCAACGGGCTGGACGATCAGGGAATTAAACCCTTTAAACAAAGGATTTTTTAACAGGGTCTTATGCTCTTTGCGATTGAGACGGGGGATTAAGACCGGGGTTCGATTTTGGAGGATTTCCGCGATGGGAGTCCTGGCCAGGGGAAAGGAATGGCCGTCCCAGGAGACCTCCCGGGGACTTATCTTTTTTAATTCAAGAATTTCCTGTTCCCGTGTCAGGGAAAGAAGGATCGCCCGTTCCGCCCCTTCTTGGCGGACCAGTAAATCCAGGATGCCCTGAAGGCGGTCTTCAAATCCAATACTGGAGTTGGCCACCTGGATTACTTTTTTTATCAGTTCAAGCTCCCGGTCCATAGTTTTACCCCTTGCTTTTTTTCTCCCGGGCTTTCTGAAAAAGCGTTTGATAGTGAGCGGCTGATTTCCCCCAGGAAAAATCCTGGCTCATCGCCCTTTGAAGCAGCCGCCGCCAACGAGGTTTATCCCGATAAACCGATAAGGCCCGCTGGAGGGCCTGAACCAGCTTTTCCCCTTCATATTCCTTGAATTTAAACCCGGTTCCCCGATCGGTTTGAGGGTTGTAGTCTTCAACCGTATCCTCTAGGCCCCCGACGGCCCTGACGATGGGAATGGTCCCATATTTCAAGGCATATAACTGGTCGAGCCCGCAGGGTTCATACCGGGAGGGCATGAGCAGGAAATCAGCCCCGGCTTGTATCTGATGGGCCAGGGGTCCGTTATAGCCCATTTCCAAGCCAACAAAACCCGGATAAGCCTCCACCATCTCCAGTACCCAGGATTGATATTGTTCCATACCCTGTCCCATAAAGATAATCTCTATTTCCAATTCCATCAACCTGGGGAAAATCTGGCTGACCAGATCCAGGCCTTTTCGATCCAGCAGTCGGGAGATAATGGCTACTACCGGAATTTCCCCCTTTTTCTTAAGATGAAATGACTCCTGAAGATGGGATTTGCAGGTCTTTTTATTCTCCAATTCGGCAGGGGAATAAGTCGCGGCGATAAAAGAGTCTTTGGCCGGATCCCAAACTTGATAATCCACCCCATTCAATACGGCGTATAAGTCTGTTTCCCGGGTTTTCAGAACCCCCTCCAGACCAAATCCATTGGCCGGGGTCAGGATTTCCTTCCGGTAGTGGGGACTGACTGTATTCAGAATATCGGCAAAGACGATACCGGCTTTCATCAGGTTTAGCTGCCCAAAAAACTCCAGGGCCTTCGGGGTGAAAAGCTCCCAGCCCAATCCGGTCAAATGGAGGTCGTAGTGCCAGAAAAGGCCCTGGTATCCCAAGTTGTGGATGGTGAAAAGACTGGCGGTCGATTGGAGAGAAGGGGTTTGGGCATAGAGGGTTTTCAAGTAAACCGGTATCAATCCGGTTTGCCAGTCGTTGCAATGAATGATGTCGGGACTGAGATCCAGGGCCAGGCATAACTCCAAAACGGCCCTGGAGAAAAAGATAAACCGCTCGGCATTGTCCTGATAATCTCCGTATTCATTTCCGTAAAGCCCTTCCCGGTCATAGAGGTCATCCCGGCCGATCAAATAAACCGTTACCTGATTGGAAATACCGGACTGAAAGATTTGGGCTGTTTTTTTCATCCAGGAGATAGGAACCTCCAGTTGGGTATTCAGGAGTTTCGGGGGAGGCTTGACATTTCTGGCCTGACGGTACTTGGGCGTAACGATACTGACTTGATGTCCCATCCCGGCCAGGGACAAAGGCAATTCACAGGAAACGTCGGCCAGCCCTCCGGCCCTGGAAAAGGGAGTAATTTCGGAAGTGGCGAACAGGATCTTCATTTGCCCTCCTCAAGACGGACCTCCCTAAGGTATTTGGCGGCTTCCTCGGGGGGAGAGGGGTTGATATAAAACCCGGAGCCCCATTCAAAACCGGCAATCCGGGTCAGCTTGGGGACGATTTCGAAGTGCCAATGATAATAATCCCTATGGGATTCCTTGACCGGAGAGGTGTGCAGCATAAAATTATAGGGCCGATTGTTCAGGGCTTTGTCCAAACGTTTCAGGGTTTCGGAAAAAATTTGGGCCAGGGTAATAAATTTGCTCTCTTCCAGTTCGGTATAAACGGCGCTGTGGGATTTGGGAATGATCCAGACTTCGAATGGGGAACGGGGGGCGAAGGGGCTGCAAACCAGAAAATCCTCGTTTTCAATAACCACCCGGACCTTGGCTTCCTGTTCCTGACGGACGATGTCGCAATAAACACAGCGGTCTTTATAAGCGTAATATTTCTTAGAACCATTCAACTCTTCATGGGCGATTTCTGGGATGACCGGCAGGGCGATTAATTGGGAATGACTGTGTTCCAGAGAAGCCCCGGCTGCCCGACCCTGGTTTTTGAAGACCAGGATGTATTGAAAACGGGAATCCTTGGATAAATCGATGATCCGGTCCCGGTAAGCCCGAAGGACATCGGCAAACCGTCCAACCGGCATGGTGGAGAGGGTCTCCTCATGGTCAGGGGTTTCGATGATGACCTCGTGAGCTCCGATCCCGTTCATTTTGTCATATAAACCCTCTCCGATTTTATTCAGGGACCCTTCAATAATGAGAGCCGGAAATTTATTGGCCACCACGCGTAAGGTCCAACCGGAGGTATTGGGCTGCGTTCCCGGAGCCCGATAGGCCGTAATCTCCGGCGGGGTGGTTTTCTCATTTCCCGGATCAAAAGGACAAAACCCCCCTTTGGGAGTCTCATCTTCCGGAGCAAAGTCAAAAGGACGTTTGGCCCTTTCAGTGGAAATAATCACCCAGCGCCCGACTATGGGATCTTTTCGCAATTCCGGCATCAAATCCTCCTAAGTTTTTCTATTTCGCAGGCCATACCCTTTAACAGGTTTCATCCGGAACCCGCGGATTTCCAGATGGAGGGGACTGCTAATCACTGATAACTCATCCGAAAATATCATTTCCGGATGAAAACCGGCTGGATATTATCATTTTTTTCCTTGAATGTACATGGTAAAACAGGAACGTTTCCCCGGGCGTCCAGAAAGTCTCTGGCTATAAGTCCCCTGAAAATGTTGATTCCTTGACATTCAGATATTGATTATTATATTCTCAATAACTATCGGCAATAATTATTTTATCCGGTTTGTTTTCCCTAAGGCAGACCAAGGAGATGAAAATGCCAATTTATGAATTTCAATGTTCGGATTGTGACCGGACCTTTGAAAAGATAATCTGGAATTCAAAGGACAATAGAGTTCAATGCCCGCAGTGTCAGGGAGAAAAGGTGATTCGCCTCTTGTCGCCTTTTTGCAAGGCCGGTGGGCAGTCAGGGAATGAGATTTCTTCCCCCGCCTCCTGCGGGCCTTCTTCGTCGGGGTTTTCCTGAGCTTCGTGATTTAAGGACCGTGAGTTCTTAGCTTATTACAACGAGACCTTTCAAAAATGTCCAATTTTGTCCAAGGTCAAGGAAGACGAAAATTTTAACCACAGGAATACATTTAGTATTTCGAGGATTAAAATTTGAGTCAGACGCAGAGATTGGGCAAAAGGGGGCGATTTTCAAAGGTCTCGCAATATAACTCTGAGGATTTATCTTTGTCTTTCGATACTAAGGTCCAAAAATAAGACACCTTTGGACCACTTAACTATTTCAAAAAGTTGATGAGCTTTATTAAGGATTGAAAATGAAAACGATTATCTGGTTGTTGGCAATTATTGCCGGGTGGTATGCCCTGAACCGGTGGCTCTTTCCGAAGCTTGGTATCCAGAGCTGAATGGCTTCCTCTTCCTGCCAGGTGGAAGGGCAGGACCAGAAGAAAAATAAAAAGGAAGTCTGATCAGGTCTCCCGGATCTTTATAATAATTACCCTCCGCTGCCCGCAGTCGAAAGTAAAGGGCTACCCCTGTCTTCTTAAACACCTCCCCTTCAACTGATTTCCTTAGTATTCCCCTATTTGAGTCCTGAAGAAGAGAAATTGACCCTTCGGAACGGAAATGAACTTGCATTTTCCCCCTTTTTTGATACTATGACTCAATGAAACAAATTATACTGCAAAATCAACCTGATTTCCTAAAGATCCTCAGCCTTTTCCTACTGCTTCTTTTTCTATTTTTTTCCGGCCCAAAATCGGCTTGGAGCAAACAGGCCCAGATTACCGATATTATCGTTACTAATAATCAAGAAAATCTTTTGGTTTATTTTTATACCAAGGGGTGCTTTACTCCCGACATGAACAAAGCTATCCAAAATGGGATACCCACCACCTTTACTTTTCTGATTGAACTGTATAAACCCCGTTCATTGTGGCCCAATATACGGCTGGCTTCCTTAAAATTGCATCATACCATCAAATACGATTCCCTCAGGGATGAATATTCCATCCTCTTGAGCGAACGAGGTCATCAGAATTTCACCATTAAGGATTTCTCTAAAGCCCAGGAAATGATGGCCGATGTCAGTAACATACAGCTTATCCCCCTCAAGAACCTGCAAAGGAATACCCAATATCAGGTGCGGATAAAGGCCGAACTCAATAAAGTCCGACTCCCCTTGTATCTCCACTACCTTTTGTTTTTTGTTTCTTTGTGGGATTTTGAGACGGACTGGTACGTAGTGGATTTTATTTACTAAACCGTCATGCCCCGCATTTGGGGCGTGACACCACGATCCGCTCGACTTCGTCGAGCTTTAGAAGAGGCTTCCTGTGGAAGCCGGGACATGAAAATAGACCGGGTCAACGAGATGCCTCGAAATCTATTTTCGTATTAAAGCAAGGAACCCCCTTCCCCGACGGATCCATGAGCCCCCTTTTATCGGAAGAACAGAAAGAACAGCGACGAAAAAAAAGAGAGCGTCTGATCATTGTTATCGTCGTTCTGGTGGTTCTTGGGTTGACGATCTGGGAAACCAATATCCTCCGGCCTGATTTCCCCTTTTCCCTTTCTCAGCGGGTTATCCTTTTTGCCTTAATCAACATCAATATCATTCTCCTTCTCTTACTGATCTTTTTAGTGGTGAGAAATCTTCTTAAATTAGTCACCGAGAGAAGGCGTAAGATCCTGGGGTCAAAGATCAGGACCCGTCTGGTCATGGGATTTGTTACCCTGTCACTGGTGCCGACTATCGTTTTGTTCTTTATCGCCTACGAATTCATGGCCATGGGTATGGATTACTGGTTTAATATCCATATCGAGAAATCGCTACAGGACTCCCTTGATGTGGGCCGGGCCTATTATCAGGCCTCCCAACGGGGAACCCGGATATATGCCCAGCAGATCAGCCTCGATCTGAGCCAGGCCGGCCTGATGACCAAGAACAATCCGGCCGAACTTATCGAGAATATCCTGGAAAAACGACTGGAATACGGTCTGGCCTGGGTCGGACTTTTTTTGCCGAATCTGGAACAAAAAGTCCGAGTCGCCACCCCGGAAACCTATTTGAAAGCATTTAAAGATCCCCCCTTAAGTCTGATACAAAAAGGATTTCAGCCTAAGGGAATTTCCGAAGTTCAATCCACTCCGGAGGGGGATTTTTTTATTGCCGGTGTTCCGGTCTGGGATAATTCTCCAAAGAGAGAAGTGTTGGCTACCGTGGTGGTTGCCTCCTATTTCCCCCGATCCTTACTCAAAAAGATGGAAACCATATCTACCGGTCTGGAAGGGTACCGGCAGATGCAGATGCTAAAAAATCCAATTAAATTTATCTACTTGATTGTTCTATCGATTGTTTCCTTATTGATTCTTTTTTCAGCCACCTGGTTTGGTTTCTATTTGGCCAAGGGGATGACGGTCCCGATTCAAAGATTGGCGGAAGGGACCTTGCGGATCGCCCAGGGGGATTATGATTTTTCTGTCGATCTGGAGGCCAAGGATGAATTCGGGTTGCTGGTCAATTCCTTTAATAAGATGACCTCCGATTTGAGAAGAGGAAAGGAAGAGATTGAACAGACCTACCAAAAATTAAGGAGAAGTAACGAGGAAATCAATCAACGGAAGCAATATATGGAAACGGTCCTGGCCAATATAGGAACCGGCGTTATTTCCATAGATGCGGAAGGATATATCAGTACCATTAACCATTCGGCCCAGGAAATGCTTCGCTTAAATACCGAACAGGTCCTCGGCCGGCGTTATCAGGAGGTGCTTCGCCCGGAACAAAAAATCCTCCTTCACGAACTATTGGACAACCTGGACCTGATAAAGAGGGGAACCTTAGAACGCACCATACAAGTTCCTCTTCCGGACAAGACCTTGACCCTGTTGGTGAAAATCACTTTGTTGCAGGACCAGGAGAAGCAAAACTTAGGGATGGTCCTGGTCTTTGATGATTTGACTGAGATTGAGAAAATCCAAAAGGTGGCGGCCTGGAGAGAGGTGGCCAGACGGTTGGCTCATGAAATAAAAAATCCGCTAACCCCCATCAAATTATCGGCCCAGCGCCTGCAAAAAAAATATTCCTACCTTTTAACGGAGGGAAAAGAAAAGGATATCTTTGATGATTGCACCCAGACGATCATTAATCAGGTGGATGAATTGATCGTTCTGGTCAACGAATTTTTTACCTTTGCCCGGTTGCCGGCGGTAAACCTTTCTCTTAATGATTTAAACGCCCTGATTCAAGAAGTCCTGGTTTTATATGGGGAAAGTCAAAAGAAAATCGACATCTCCTTTTTACCCGATCCCCAAATACCTAAATTTTCCCTGGACCGGGAACAAATGAAAAGGGTTATGATCAATTTGTTGGATAATGCCGTGGCGGCTATTGAAAACAGCGGGTCTATCAAGGTTCAAACCGTCTTCGACCCCTTGTTGGGGATGGCCCGTATTGAGGTGCTGGATACCGGTATCGGGATCGCCCCCAAAGACAGAGATCGGCTTTTTGAACCCTATTTTTCCACTAAAAAGGGGGGAACCGGTCTCGGATTGACCATTGTCAGTTCCATTGTCTCCGATCATCACGGCTATATCCGGGTAAAGGATAATAAACCCCGAGGGACTACTTTTACTATAGAGTTGCCGTTGGGGGTATAAGAAAAAGGGTTCAAGGATTCCAGGATTCGAGGGTTCAGACGCTCGATTTTATCGAGCTATAGAAAAGGTTCCCCTTTGGGGAACCGTGTGGTTTTACTTCCACGCCTTTCACTTGAATCCTTGACCCCTTGGCCCCTGGAATCCTTTTTTAACGCTTTGTAGCACCTCAGTGCAACGGAGCAGGTACGCTTAATACGAAAATAGAGTTAGGCGTCAAACGAACTCTGTTTTCATGTTGGGTGGTGTCACGCCACAAAAAAGCGTGGCATGACGCTTTAGATCGAAATAGAGCTTTCAGGTAAACGGAGAACAAGGTGAAACACATTCGGCTGGTCGTAAAAAATATTCCCTTTGCCCGTCAAGAGGCCTTGAAGATCAAGGATTGGCTGGAAAAGAAAAAAGGGGTTTCGGTTTACTGGGATGAGGAAGAAGAATCCACCCAATACGAGAATCCGCCATCCGCTGACCCCTTGGATCTGGTGGTGGTTTTGGGGGGGGATGGGACCCTGCTGAAAGCAGCCCGTCTTTACGGTCATCAGGAAGCCCCCATCCTAGGAGTGAATCTGGGCGGGCTGGGATTTTTGACTGAAATCTCCCTGGATGAACTTCCTCTTCTTCTGGACGGGATCCTGCAAGGAGATTATCAGATTGAAAACCGGATGGTTTTGACGGCAGGGATTATCAGGGAGGGAGAAGTCCTTCCGGTTATTCCTTTTTTAAATGATGTGGTCATCAATAAAGGGGCTGTGGCCAGGATTATCGACCTGGAAACCAGTATAGGCGGTCAATTCCTGACCTCCTACCGGGGGGATGGCTTGATTGTGGCCACACCGACGGGGTCAACGGCTTATAATCTGTCGGCCGGCGGGCCCATCCTGCATCCGGCTTTGAAGACCATTCTTCTTACCCCGATCTGCCCCTTTACCCTGACCAATCGCCCGATTATCCTCCAGGATGATGCGGTCATTGATATCCGTTTGGGAACCAAGGCCAGTGAGGTCTGGTTGACTTTTGACGGGCAGGTGGGATATCCTTTAAATGCCGGTGATCTGGTGCGGGTTCAAAAGGCGGTTAAATCCATCCGGCTGATTAAGACCCCATTTAAAAATTATTTTGAAATCCTGCGAACAAAATTGAAATGGGGATGAACGGGAAAAGGAAAAAGTTATGAAATCTCGAACTGGTTTGGTTGTCATCATCCTGGTCGCCTTTTTTTTGATGGGTATGGGCAAAATGGACTCATCGGACAAATTCGGGGAGATCCCCCTGCCCGATCACGAAGTGACGGTCGTCATTACCGACAGCGAAGGCCTGACCTTGAACCTGACTCAATTCAGCATTAACGGAAAGGCCTATTTGACCGGCAGGTTAGGAGCCGGACGCGTAGCCGTTCCTTTCAGCCAAATCCGGGTTATGACCCTTTCGGCAGAGCCCAAGGGAACAGCCGTCAGGTTGGAGTTGACTGATCGGAGCCAGATGAATCTCCTCCTGGAGAAAGGATCAACGGCCTATGGAAAGATCAAGGCCGGGACTTATCAAATTCTATTAGAGCAATTGAAAAGAATAGAGATTCAGGGTATTGTCGAGAGGAAAAAGGAAAAGGACCGGAGTTAGTCCCTCCGGAAAATGAAATTTTCCGGATGAAGCAGACAGCCATCAGCTTTTAGCTTTCAGCAAAACCCATGATGTTAGCGAAATGGCTAAATGCTGACTGCTGAAAGCTGAAAGCTCCATCCGGAAAGGCCTTTTCCGGACGAAAACGAGTTAAGTTCTGCGGATCGACTTGAAGATCTGGATCAATACCACCCCGGTCAGAAACCCCCCCACATGAGCATACCAGGCCACCGATCCCCCGCCGCTCCCGGCATTTAAGAGCTGAAACAGGAACCATAACCCAAGAATTAAAACCGCCGGGACCTTGATAATCTTGAAAAAAATGATGAAAATAAAAAGGGTGGACACATTGGCCCTGGGGAAAAGGACCAGGTAGGCCCCGAGAACACCGGCGATGGCCCCGCTGGCCCCGATCATGGGGATGGAGGAATTAAGATCCGACAGGGTGTGAATAAAGGCGGCAAAAAAACCGGAAATCAGGTAAAAAATAATATATTTAATGTGGCCCAGGTAATCCTCCACGTTGTTTCCAAAGATCCAGAGATAAAGCATATTCCCGAACAGATGGAACAACCCACCGTGAAGAAACATGGAACTGAAGATGGTCAATCCGAAAGGAATCGTTTGCGGAAAGGCCTGGGCTCCCTCAAAAGGGTGAATTAACCGGCCGGGAATGGCCCCGTAGCGAAAGAGAAAAGTCTCCAGTCCCTCAGACGATAAGGTGAGTTGATATATAAAAACGAGTATATTGATGGCCACCAGACCGATGGTAATCAAAGGAAAGGTTTGGGTCGGATTATCGTCCTTGAGGGGAATCATGTCCTGGCCTGCGGGAAAATTTTCTTCCCTTGTATCCTTTTCCCTAAATAAGTCAAGGAAATTCTATTAACCTTTTCTTCCTTGATATTTAATGAGAATTTGGCTACCATGGAAACATGAAACAGGTCCATATCGCCACTTTTGGCTGTCAGATGAATGAAAGAGATTCCCGGATGATGGCCCGGGTCATGAACTCTTGTGATTACCAGCTCACCGAGAGGATGGAACAGGCCGACCTGATTCTGGTCAATACCTGCAGCATCCGTCGAAAAGCGGAAGAAAAGACTTACAGTCTCCTGGGACGTCTTAAGGACTTAAAAAGCAGGAATCCCGATCTGGTTATCGGGGTCGGGGGCTGTGTAGCCCAGCAGGAGGGACACCGGTTGCTGGAAAGAGTGCCCCACCTGGATTTAGTTTTTGGGACTCGGATGATCCATCAGCTTCCGGCCCTGATTGAAGAGGTTCAGTCCGAAAAAACCCGGTTGTCCCGGACGGAAATGATCCAGGGGGAACTCTATCCCCAGGCCTTTCTTTTGACCGCCGGTGGTTCACCGGGGCTTAAAGCCTCAGTAACCATTATGCAGGGTTGCAACAATTATTGTGCTTATTGCGTGGTCCCTTATGTCCGGGGCCCGGAGGAAAGCCGTCGGAGCCGGGAGATTGTGGCCGAGGTTGAATCCTTAACGGCCAGAGGGGTCCAGGAAGTCCTCCTCCTGGGGCAAAACGTCAATTCTTACGGCCTGGACCGGGTGGGGGAGCTGACCTTTGCTCAATTGTTGGGACTTCTGGAAAAAATCCCCGGCCTGCAACGAATTCGTTTTACGACTTCTCACCCTAAGGACTTATCTCCGGAACTCATGGATTGTTTCGGGCGAATCGCCAATTTGTGTGAACATATTCACCTGCCGGTCCAGGCCGGATCGAACTCTGTTCTGGAACGGATGAACCGGAGTTATACCCATCAGGATTATTTGAAAAAGATTGATCAACTTAGGACCCGATTCCCCGGTATCTCCATAACCAGCGATTTTATTGTCGGATTCCCCGGGGAGACCGACGTCGATTTTGATCAAACCATGGAGCTGGTCCGGGCGGTTCAATTCGATGATATCTTTTCCTTTAAATACTCGAATCGTCCCCAGACACCGGCTTCGAATTTTCCCAATCAGGTAGCTGAAGAGGAAAAGACACGTCGGTTAACAGAACTTCAAGCCTATCAAAAAAAAGTGACCCTTTCCAAGCATCAGACCCTGGTTGGGTCCGTCCAGCAGGTTTGGGTGGAGGGAAACAGCAAGAAATCTTCCCAGGATCAGATGGGACGGACCCGGACCAATAAAATCGTCAATTTTCCCGGTTCTCCGGACCTGTTGGGGAAGACCGTACCGGTCCGAATTGAAAAGGCTTATATCAATTCGTTGAAAGGGGTAGTTGTTTAAAGGGTACTTGTTGCTTGTTTTTTTGTTACTCGTTTCTTAACCTGCAACCCGTAACCCGTAACCATCATCTGATTTTAGTGAGGTTTTATGTCCATTCCAATGAAGGTGTTCGGATTAACCATCGATCCTTTAACCAACAGCCCGATTTTGATTTTAAAAAATATCGAAAGTGACAAGACGGTTCCTATCTGGATAGGCCTCCTGGAAGCCACCGCCATCGCCGGCGAACTGGAACATGTAAAATTTTCCAGGCCGATGACCCATGATTTAATGAAAAACATGATGGATCAATTAGGAGTGCGGCTGGCCAAGATTGAAATTTGCGACCTACGGGACAATACCTTTTTCGCTCTTCTGTATCTGGTTTTCAAAGACAAGGAATTTACCATGGATGCCCGTCCCAGCGATGCCATCGCCCTGGCCTTACGGGCCGAGGCCCCTATTTATGTGGAAGAACAGGTTGTTCTAAAATCCAAGGATGTGGATCTGGGGGCCAAAGAAGAAGTTCAGTCCGCCGAGGGCAAGAAATGGACGGAAATCCTGGAATCCCTTTCGCCGGATGAGTTCGGAAAATATAAGATGTAAACCGTCTGGCTATAAATGGAGGATCAATGGATTATTTTTGATCAGCCGTTCCATAAATTTGCACTTTTCAATTTCCACTTTTCATTTTCAAATTCCGGCTTGTCCGGGTTAGGTGTTAATTTTACATAAGTTAGACTATTGAAAGAACCTCATTGGTGAGGGCGACCATTCCAGTCATTTTTTATCCTCTTAAAAATTTATTATCTCCACCGTTCCGGCACCGATGGGCGGTTTATTTTTTTCCATTATTGGCTTATGGGGCTCTGATTTTTTATGGGTCCAGTCAAAGCCGATGGCTTTTTGAACCCCCCGACTTTTTTTCAGCCGATAAAGTTTATCATTTCCTGGAATACGGGATTTTCGGGGTCTTATTGGCCCGGGTTTTAAAGGCCTACGATGTCCCCCCCTCCCTTCGAGGAAAAATGATCGGGGTGCTGGTGCTCAGCTTTCTTTATGGAGCCAGTGATGAATTTCATCAATGGTTCGTTCCCGGACGTTTTGCCACCTTTGGGGATGTACTGGCAGACAGCCTTGGAGGAGGCTTGGGCGGTGTCATTTTTTTTAAGTTAACCAGAAAGGGGTTCCGAACCGGATAACGACCATGATCGATCTTCATTCCCATTCTCTGTTCAGTGACGGGGTCCTCCTGCCTTCGGAATTAATCAGGAGGGCGGAAGTCAGGGGCTATCGGTATTGGGCCATAACCGATCACGCCGATATATCCAATTTGGATCACATTGTTCCCCGAATCGTTTCGGTGGCCCGGGAAGTCAATGCCCATTGGAACATCAAAGTGATTCCCGGAATCGAATTAACCCATGTTCCGCCGGAGACGATCGCCCCTTTGGCCCGGAGGGCCAAGGAACTGGGGGCCCGTCTGATTGTCGTTCACGGGGAAACCATTGCCGAGCCGGTGCCGCCGGGAACCAATCTGGCGGCTATTGAAGCCGGCGTTCATCTGCTGGCC
Organism: uncultured Thermodesulfobacteriota bacterium; assembly: GCA_964609705.1. GTDB lineage: Bacteria > Desulfobacterota > RBG-13-43-22 > RBG-13-43-22 > RBG-13-43-22 > RBG-13-43-22. Next base: position 187 of record CAZSTT010000025.1, on the reverse strand, counting down.
CATCCCGGTCTGATTTCTCACCAGGAAGCCGAGTTGGCCGCAAAGAAAAAGGTCCTCCTGGAGATCACCTCCCGCAAGGGACACAGCCTGACCAACGGCCATGTGGCCCGTTTGGCCCAATCGGCCGGGGCGGTCATGGTATTAAATTCCGACACCCATGGGCCGGAGGATATTGTCGGCCTGGAGC
>CAZSTT010000024.1:8670-27460 GCA_964609705.1 uncultured Thermodesulfobacteriota bacterium | reverse complement strand
AATAGACCTCGCCACAGATAGTCTTTCCCTTCCTTTTCCAGAAAAACCTTCTTTTGGATCATGGCCCGGACTTTATAGTCCTCGAGGAGAGATCTCAGCCTGTTTTTCAGGCTGGGTTCCAGGGAAAGAAACTCAATCTTCCTTTTTATTTCCTCATAAAACTTATTAACGAAAGAGGTCTTTTCGGTTCCTGTGATTTCCTTTTGGAAAACTTCTTTAGCATTATCCTGCTTTATTATAAGTTCGTTAACCTTCTCCCGGAATAATGAATCCACGAGGGGTTCCAGCAGTTTCCGGTAAGTGCTCTGGGAATCCCAATGCTTGTTCCAACGTTCCAGGAGACGGGCCTTATAGAGCGTCAATACCGGATCAAGGGGATCTTCCACCTTCAGCAGACCATCAATGGCTTTGATCGCCGACCCATATTCTTTTTCCCGACTGTAATGGTCAATTAACCGGCGGGTGAGCATCTGGTTCCGGGGAAATCTTTTTTGCATATCCTCCAACATTTCCTGAAGGGCAGCGGGTTTCACCCCAACCGGAAGGGAGTCCTGGATCCGGATGACGGACCAAAGGACATCGTCATCCTCCTCCCCTTTCTCGATCAACTCCTGATAACAGACATAGGCCTTCTCCCGATCTCCGATCTCCCGAAAACCCTCCGCCAGTTCCAGAAGGCCGCTTTCCTGCGATCGGGCAAACATCCACAAGGCTTCCTCAATTTTTTTCAGTTCCCCGACCCCCATATCCCCTTGGTGAAAAACACGCCACAGCCAGAAACGAGCCTTCACCGAATCAGGGGCTTGCAGCAGGGCCTTCCATAGTTGTTCCCGGGCCGGATCATTTTTCCCCCGGCGGATCAACAGCAGGGCCTGTGCCAAATGAACATCTTTCAGCAGGATTTTGTTTTGTTCCAGATCCCGAAAAAGTAACTCCGCCTCTTCCCAACGCTCCATTTGAAGCAAAAGGCGTCCGATTCTTCTTTGAAAGTCCAGGTTCTTGGGGTTTTTTAGCTGGGCGGCTTTCAGGGCGGTTAGGGCCAGTCCCGGTTTTTTCTGACGAAGATAAAAATCCGCCCGGTCCCTAAAAATCAGGTCTTGCTCCTGGGGGAAATTTTTTTCCAATTTTTCCCAGACGGCTTCACATTCATCCCGCCGGTCCAGTGCGGCCAAAAACCAGGCCCAGGCCCTTTGAACCTTGAAGCTTTGAGGGTGCTCTTGGATCATCGGTTCCAGGATTCTACGAACTTGAGACCATCCCCCTCCATCGGTTAAAGCCATCGTTTTTTCAATCAGGATCTCCTGGTCCCCGGGTTTAACCGTCAGCGCCCAATCAAGGTAAACGACCCCCTTCCAGGGACGTCCCTGGAATCGGGAGATCTCTCCCAGCCTGAGCAGGGTATTGGCCTGGTCTTCTCCCAGGGTCAGCACTTTTTGAAAGGCCTTTTGGGCCAGAGGATAATCCCCCTGGTCCAAGGCATTGTTCCCGGCCAGAATCCAGATGCCGGGGTGATCGGGCCGCATCTGGATCAAGATTTCCAATTGCAGAGCCGCAAGGTTGAATTCTTTCTGGCGGTGTAAGCCCGTAGCCAGCTTGAAGCGGACTTCCCAAAGCTCCGGTTGCTCTTTCAAGATCTGTTGAAAAATAGAGAAGGTTTCCGGGAATTGCTGGATATCAAATAAAAGGTCGGCCATTTCGATCTGTATTTTCCGGTCGTTTCTTTTTGTTAAAATAGAACGGTAAAAGGACAGGGCCTTCTCCTTCTCGCCTGAAAAACTATAAGCCCTGGCCAAACTCAATTGGGCCGCATAGTTTTCAGGTTCGAGGGTGAGGGCTTTCTGGAAAGGAGCGATGGCCTGGCCGAACTTCTTGTTTTGAAAATATAACTCTCCGATTTTTTCATGGAGTTGATATTCGTCGGGAAATTGGTTGGCCAAATTTTCATATTCGGCCAGGGCCTCCTTGTTATTCCCGGATGTAAAATAAGCTTCAGCGATTTCTCGTTGAAACTCAATATTTTTAGGTTCTGCTTTCCTGAGCCTTTCATAGAGTTCAAGGGCCTGGGGGTAATTTCCGGTGAAAAATAAGGCTCGGGCCTTTTCCAGGAGGGCGCTGGTTTGGTCCGGTTTTTTCTTCAAGTAAGCATCCAGATAGGTCAGGGACTGATCGTATTGCTTTCCGGCGGAGAGGACCTGGGCTAACCATAACTGGATCTCCGGGTCCCCCGGATCTTGCCGGTTAAGCTCTTGCAGGTAAGGAAGGGCCTCTTTGTTTTTTTGAGCTGATATCAGGGTCTGAGCCAACTTTTTCTTCAGGCTTGATTGCTTGGGAAATTGCTTGACCAGGCCTTCCAAGAGAATGATGGATTCATCCAAACGCCGGGTGGCTCCTAAGACTTCGGCCAGGTGGGTTCTGGCCTCAACCTGTTGGGGATCCCGAATAAGCACCTGACGCCATTCGATCAAGGCCTTTTCTAATTCATTAATTTGGTAATAGTTGGAGGCCAGGGATAAACGGACCTGAATATTATCCGGCTCTCTCTGTAAAAGCCACTGATACCGTTCAATGGCTCGGCGAAATTCTTTTTTTTGGGTCAGGAGATCGGCCAGATCCTTCTGGACCTTTTGATTGAGCGGTTGGTGCTCAACCACCGCATCCAGTTCTACGATCGCCTCCCCCCAACGTTCCAGTGTCACCAGGACCTGGGCCAACTCCAACCGGGCCTCATCCAGATTCGGTTTCGAAATCAAGGCTTGTCGAAAATCCTGGACGGCTTCCGGATATTTTTTTTGGAGGACCCATTGCCGGGCTCTCTCCCAATGCACTTTCCAGAGAGGAATCCTCAGGGTGCTCTCCCCGGGTACTTGCTTGATCTTGGTTTCCACCCCGGGCACTTCCTTTCTGGTTTTTGGGGCGGCGGGCGCGGCAGAAGCTTCCCCAAAAAACGACCCGAAGGATAAAATCCAAAACGAAAGCATCAAGGCAACTTTTTGAAAAAGGTCCACAGGTTCACAACTCCTGACGATTCAATTTATTATAAAGGCTGGAAAGACTGATGCCCAACAGGCGTGCGGCGGTTTTTTTATCCCCTTTCGTCCTGTGCAGTGTTTTTTTGATGACTATCTGTTCAATCTCTTCAAGGGGGATCCCTAAGGGAATCTCTAAATGGGTTTGCCGGTCATGGGAGTCGGCCAATCGTGGGGGGAGATCGGACAGATCAATGGTTGATCCCTGGCAAAGCGAAACGGCCCGTTCAATCACATTTTCCAACTCCCGCACATTCCCAGGCCACTGATAATTGGTTAAGACATCATGGACTTCTGAAGAAAAGCCATTAATTTTTTTATTATTGATTCCCGAATACTTGTCCAAAAAATATCCGGCCAGCAAAGGAATATCTTCAACCCTTTCCCGTAATGGCGGGATATCGATTGAAATCACATTCAAACGATAAAAAAGATCCTGCCGAAAATGTCCCCGGTTGACCTCCTGCTCCAGGTCCCGGTTGGAGGCAGCGATGATCCGCACGTCCACCTGAATGGTCTTGCTGCTCCCCACCCGTTCGAAAGCCCCGTCCTGAAGCACTCGCAGGAGTTTGACCTGCATCCCCGCACTCATTTCCCCGATCTCATCAAGGAAAAGGGTTCCCCCATTGGCCATTTCAAAGCGGCCCATACGCTGCTGATAGGCTCCGGTGAAAGCACCTTTTTCGTGGCCGAATAATTCCGATTCCAGCAAGGTTTCGGTCAAGGCTCCGCAGTTGATTTTGACCAAGGGGCCTTCCCCGCGGGGGCTGGCGAAATGAATGGCCTCGGCGATAATTTCTTTTCCGGTCCCGCTCTCACCGGATAACAGCACGGTACTGCGGGTAGGGGCCACCTTGGTTATCAGGTCGATCACCCTTACAAAAGACGGACTATTCCCTATAATTTTTGAGAAGGAGGCCTTTTCCCTTAAGGCCTGGCGAAGCCGCCTGTTTTCCGAAAGAAGGGCTTGGGCCTCCAGGGCCTTGGTGATAGCCTTTTTAATTTCACCCAATCGAAAGGGTTTGGTGATAAAATCGTAGATACCGCTCTTGAGGGCGCTCACCGCCACCTCTACTGTGGCCCGGGCGGAAATCATAACGGCCACTACTTCCGGATGGAGGGTTTTCAGGGTTTGAAAAAAATCCAACCCGTTCATGCCCGGCATCATCAAATCAATGATGGCCAGATCAACTTCTTGAATGCGGATTTTTTCCAGAGCTTCTTCTCCGGAATGGGATTCAAAAACCTGATGGGCTTCTTTACTCAAAGCGGTGGTCAATGATTGGCAGGTGTTCAGATCGTCGTCGACAATGAGTATTCGGGCCATGAGCTACACCCCCTTCTCCATGATCGGGAAAGTGCAGATAAACCGGGCCCCTTCTCCAGGTTTTCCTGCTTCTTGGAGGATCCCGCCCATGTTCTGAACTATGGATTGGGAGATATGCAAACCCAACCCGGAATGGGTCCCGGTTAAATCCCCTTTTTCCGGCCGGGAAATAAATTTTTTGAAGAGATCGGGTTTTTGTTCCGGAGAAATTCCTGGGCCGTTATCCGCCACCTCCAGGGTGATCGTCCTGTTTTCTCCTTCCTGTTGAAGGGCCGTCTTTATGGTAATGCCTCCTCCCTGAGGGGTCCAATGGATGGCATTGATCAAGAGATTATAAATCAGCCGTTCCAGGTAAAACTCATCGGCCTGCAAGGCCGGCAGGTCCTGGGCCAGATTTTCTAAAACCTGAATCCCTTTTCGGCCAGCCATCACCTGACACTGGGAACGGACATAGGCCACGGAAGCATTGAGGTCCACCGGTTCTAATTGAAGGGTAAACGGCCCCTTTTCAATCCTGGAAATGGTCAGCACATTGTAAAGATGACCCAATAATTCTTCGATGCTTTCCCCCATTCCGGCCAGGCGTTGTTTGATTTCCCTGGAAAGATTTTCTTCCAATAAAGTTTCTATCATCAGGCTGACCCCGGCCATGGGGGCCTTGATATCATGGACCATCATGGAAAGAAAGTCCACATTGGCCAACATTTTTTCTTTTTCTTCCCGGAGGACCTGGTCCCGTTCTTCCAGGGTTTGAGCCATCTGGTTAAAGGACCGGGCCAGGATCCCCAGTTCATCTCTACTGATTTCCGGGATTGATTTTTTGAGATCCCCGGAGGTAACCCTCTCGGTCCCTACCGAAAGAAGGGCGATTTGCCGCCTCATTCTTGAGGTTAGTAAAATCATCAAAAGGACCCCAAGTAAAGCCCCTCCGCCCCCCACCCCCAGGATAGTCCGACGCAGGGAACTAACGGTTTGATTCAATTCCACTCTCGATAGGCCAATAACCAAGAAACTAAAGATGTCTCCCCCACGGTCTCTTAAGGGCAGGGATTTCATCGTATAGGATTTTTCTTCAACTACCACCGGGAGAGATTGGCCCATCATGGCCTTGATGTCCTGAAGCACATCCTCGGAAAACTCCAATTCATCACCTTCCCCCCCTTTTTTGGTGAAGGTGCTGGCAATAACCTTTCCTTCCCGGACAATGGCCATAAATGTGTCCATCCCTTTGGTCAATTCATCCAAATAACTGTTGTCGATCAAGACCCCGGTATAGACCCGGCCGGTTAATTCTTGTTCATTATAAATCGGGGAACTGCCACTGACAAAAATTCCATGTTCCCATTTGCTGAAACGAACACCGTAGGTTCCAAGAATAGCCTTTTTTATTTGACGGCTTTCCCTCGGCGCCAACTTATGAAAAGCATTCGATTCCAGTTGAACCAGTTCTTTTCCCTGCTGCCCGAGGACAAATAAAGCGTCCAGGTCGGACTCTTGAAAAACCGAATAGACCAAAGTCCGAATATTCCTCTTGTCTTCTTTGGCAACCAAGGGGCCCATTCGTCCGAAATTGGCGATGGCCGTGGCCAATAACCGGATCTGGTCTTTTTGTTTTTCCAGACTGAAAAAGATTCTCTCGGTCAGGGCGTCCAGTCTCTTTTGATGTCGCCGATGGACCTGTTGCGTTATGATGGATTCGGCTGCCACCATAACAGCAGACAGGGCCAGGACCAGAGAAAACAAATAGATGAGGATTAATTTAAAACCGACTTTATGTTGAAAAGCCATAAAAGAAAAGTATCCTGTTCGTCAATTTGAAATCACAAATCGTCTCCAAAATCAGAGGGACTTCCTTCCCCTTCGGGACCCATCCCCTTTTCCGATTCCATCATGGCTTCATCCACCATCTGATCAAAATCTTCCCCTCCCATTTCTTCCCCCATTTCCTTGCCCATCTTTTTCATCCACCGGGCCACACTTTGGGGATCATTTTCATCCAACCCCCCCAGCCGGGAGGGATCGGCCAGACTTTCCATTCGGGCCTCTTCGGATTTGAGGACATTCACCCGGGAAACAATGCGGTCTAAACCGGTCCCGTTGCATTTTTTACAGCGCAACTCAGGAATCTCTTTTCCCAGATTCATGATTAAGAATGAGGACCTTTGATGACAATCCCGGCATTCGTATTCATAAATCGGCATAAGGCTTACCTCCTTTTAAAAAATGATGACGAGTGTCAGTGACGAGAATCAAGAAAAACCAAATTAAGGACAGGAATCTTTTCGTTCGAAGCTTGAGGTTCGGAATAATATGTCTGAGTGCTGTTAAGTTAATTTGTTATGCTTTTCTCGTCATCGGTCACTTTTTACTCGTATTTCCTTGATCCGCTCCAGACCCCATTCTACCGGACAGCGAACCAGTGGTCCGGTTTTGCTTTCAAATAGAACATGCCCGTTTTTTTGCCCGAATTCAAAGAGGGATTTGGTTATTTCCACATCCTGTCGGCAATATTCAATCAGGGGCTCCAGTTTTTTCTCCCGGAACCATTGAACCGCCAAAAGGCCGTTTCCGCTTTTTTGCGCCCCCAAGGTTTTTTGACACAGGTGATCCAGACTCAAACGAAAACCCAGACAGGCAAAAATATCTTCCAGCAGGTCAAGGGTCGGAAGGGAATTAAAATCATAGGAAGAATACCCTTTTAAGACCCCGTAGTCAAAGTTTTTAACATTAAAGCCTACGACCAGATCGAATTTTTTCAAGTGTTCGATGAGCAATTGGATATCCGTCTCATGATAATGATGAAACCGATCATCCTGACTGTCATAGACCACCCCTACCGATAAACGCATCAGGTGCTTGTTCCCCCACCCGCCTACCTCCTCGGCCAGACGCTGGGTTTCCAGATCAAAAAAGCCAAGGCGGGGTTTTCCCGGATCGGGTCCCATGGAGACGAGGCCTTTTAAGGCTTCCATAGGCGAGGCCTGGTTTTTTGAAATCGTAATAGGAATTTGTCCGAGCAGTAATTGGATCAGATAAAGAGCCCCCCGCTTATCGAGAGGTTTATTCCCTGATCCGCATTGGGGCGAGTGGATACAGGAAGGGCACCCTTCCTCACAGGGACATTCTGAAATCAGGTGCAGGGTTTTTTGCAGAAGATCCTCTATTATTTCATAACCCCGTTTCGCCAGTCCAACGCCGCCGGGATACCCGTCATATATAAAGATGGTCCCTTTGCCCACCTGGGGGTGGTGAGGATAGCAGATCCCTCCGATGTCCCCCCGGTCGCAGAGGGCATAAAGAGGAAAGATGCTGATGGCCCCATGCTCCAGGGCATGGAGGCCTCCCATAATATGAAAACCATGGGATTTCATCTGGTCTTGAATGACCTCTTCGATTTCAATCCACAAGCCTTCGGTTTCGAAGGTCTGGGAGGGCAATTCCAGCGGATAAACTCCCAGGAGCTCCTGTCCGTGAATGGCCCGTTTTTCGTAGCCGGTAAAGGTCTCGGTCACTAGAATTTGACCGAAATTGACCAGAAAATTCCCAACCGGCCTTACCTGTTCCCTCTGGATAATCTCAGTCTCCTTCTGGGCCACGATCCGGGTATAGTAATTGACTTCCTTGGGGGTCACGTAGACATTCTTTTCCTTAAGCTCCAACCTTTCCACCAGAAAGGCCTCGGCTTTATGGAGGTAAATGGCCCCGGGATGACACTCCCTAAAAGCCCTCAGACGGTCCAGGGTCCCAACCACCGCTCCTTTTTCCCCTTGGAGTATGGTAAAGGCCTCACCGATAGAGCGGATATTGACCTCCCGATGGGGATTTTTCTTGGCTGAAACCCATTCTTCCCCGCGGGCGGTCAATAATAAACGGCCTTCTTTTTCCAGTTCCCGGACCTCTCGAAGATGCCTGGACGGTTCCAGGAACGGATCTTCCGGAGAAAGAGGGAACTCCGCGGCGGCGCAGGTCAGGTGAGCCTTGAGAATGGGACTGTTGTCCGGATCAACCACCGCCGTTTCAAAACTGCGTTCAAAAAAATCTTCCGGATGGCGGATAAAATATTGATCCAGGGCATCGGGTTGGGCTATTAAAATAATGGCTGATTCTCTCGAACTTCGCCCCACTCTTCCTCCCCGTTGCCAGGTATTGATGACGCTCCCCGGATAGCCGACCAACAAACAGACATCCAAACTGCCGATATCGATGCCCATCTCCAGCGCGCTGGTGGAAATGACTCCCAGCAGTTCCCCGGAGGCCAGCCTCTGCTCAATGATCCGCCTTTCCCCGGGCAGAAAACCGGCCCGGTAGGAGCTGATTTTCCCTTTTAAAGCCGGAGCCATTTGTTCCACCCACATATGGATCAGTTCCGTTACCCTTCGGCCTTGCGTAAAAAGAATGGTTTTTTTCCCTTTGGAGAGACAATAGGTAAAAAGACGGGCACCGGCAACGGAGGCACTGATATCCGGGTTCAGAAAAAGAAAATGTTTGGCCGGTGAAGGAAAACCGGATTCTTGAACCGTTTGAAAAGAAAGGCCGGTCAGTGATTCGGAAAAAAAATCCGGGTGGGCAATGGTGGCCGAACAGAGTACAAACTGGGGATTGCTTTGGTAAAGCCGGCAGATTCTGCGCAGTCTCCGGATGATTTGCACCACATGACTTCCCAGGATTCCCTTATAGACGTGGGCTTCGTCGATAACCACTAATCTTAAATTTTTAAAAAACTCCTTCCATTGCTCGTGATAGGGCAGAATGCCCATATGAAGCATATCCGGATTGGAAATGAGAACAGGAGGGGGATCCTGGCGGATCTTTTTCCTCTGGGAAACCGGGGTATCCCCATCATATATGGCGGAAATGGATTTCCCGGAAAAGGGCAGGCCGGCAGTCCATTCTTCCAGTATTTTTCGCTGGTCCTGTTCCAGGGCTTTTATTGGAAACAGGTACAAGGCCTTGGAGCAAGGGTCCTGAATCAGGTGGAGCAGACTGGCCAGAATGTAAATCAGGGATTTGCCGCTGGCCGTGGGCGTTGAGATGATAACCGGTTCCCCGGTTTGAATTTTCTCCAGGGCTTCGACCTGATGGGAATACAGACGTGTAATTCCCTTATCGTTCAAGGCCTTTTGGATCGGTTCCGGAAAGGGGACGCTTGGCCGACCCCAGAGGGAAGGGCGGGCCGGTATCCTTTGATGAAAACAGATCATCTCGCCCAAAGGGATTTTTTTTAATTGGTTAAGAAATGATTCCACGGTGTTTCTTGCTGAAGGATAACAATAAGAAATATAAGGGTACCATTGGATGCAACAGGATTCAATTAAAAAGATACTCCACCGGAGTCGCTTTTCGCCACGGATTCAATTGACAGAACCAAAAATATGCATATAATTAAACTAAGTTATTTAAAAAATACCTTAACTTTTTATGATAATTGAATTTTCCCAAAGGCAGGATCAGGATGAGCGATAAAGACTATTACAAGACGCTGGGGGTAGACAAAAAGGCTACCGAAGATGAAATCAAGAAAAGCTATCGGAAACTGGCCATGAAGTATCATCCCGACCGGAACAAGGGAGACAAAAAGGCCGAAGAAAAATTCAAGGAATTGAGTGAGGCCTATGCCGTATTGAGTGACAAAGAAAAGAGAAAACAATACGATACCTTTGGGTCCGATGGATTTCAGCAGCGTTATAGTCAGGAAGACATCTTCCGGGGATTCGATTTCAGCAATCTCTTTAAGGAATTTGGAATCGGAGGGGGGTTTGAAAACATCTTTGGACAAAGGACCGGTCATCCGGGAGGTGCGGGTTATAAAACCTATACTTTCAACCGGGGTGGCCAAGGCTTTGATTACGGAGATCCCTATTCCCAGTATGCCGGGGGAGGCCGACCCCAACGGGGGGATGATCAGATGTATGAACTTTCCATTACTCTCCGGGAAGCGGCCTTGGGGGCGGAGAAACAACTGTCATTTCCGACCGGCAAGAAGACGGAAAAAGTCATGGTTAAAATACCCCCCGGTATCACCACGGGGAAAAAGCTGCGCATCCAGGGAAAAGGGGGCCTCGGTCTGACTGGAGGTCCCGCCGGCGACCTTTTTATTCAGATCAAGGTCCTGGAAGACCCGATATTCAAATTGGAAGAACAGAATCTGGTGGTGGAAAAAGAAATCAGCTTTACTCAAGCGGTCCTGGGAACCAAGGTGGAGGTGCCCACCCTGGAGGGAAAATCTCTCCAAGTCAACATCCCACCCGGGACACAACCCCAATCCAAGCTTCGATTAAAAGGATATGGCCTTCCTGCATTAGGGGGAAAAGGCAAGGGAGATCAGTTTGTCAAGATTTTAATTAAAGTCCCTAAAAAAGTGTCGGACCATCAAAAAAAAATCCTGGAGGAATTAGCCGAAGAAGGGCTTTAGCAGACAGAATAACCCATGCCTTTATTGCATCATCTGGCCATTGATTTGGGAACCACCTACTCGGTTGCCTATCTTCTTGCAAATGATAGCTTTCTGATGGAGCCCACCTTTGTAGCCTTAAAAAATCAAAATAAAGCGCCCCTGGCCATCGGTTTGGAAGCCAAGGAGATGTTCGGACTGGCTCCTAAGAATATTCGGGTGATTCAACCCCTGCAGGATGGGGTTATTTCCGATCTCGAGGTCTGCCGCTCCTTTCTGCAGGTCCTGATCAAAAAGGCCTTAAAGAACCGGAAAGGGATCGTGCGCAACGTTTTATTTTGTCTCCCCTGGGGTGCTACGGATGTTGAGGTCAGAGCTTATCGCAAGCAACTGGAGCTTTTTCCTTTTTCCAGGATCTTTCTGATCCGGGAACCCTATGCGGCCGCCCTGGGGGCGGAGATCCCCCTGGAGGCCCCTTCGGGTAACCTGGTCATAGATTTAGGAGGCGGGACCACTGAGATTACCGTCCTGTCTTTGAGCGGCGTTGTCAATTGTATGTCCCTCAAAATCGGAGGTAATGTCTTCGATCAGGCCATCAAGCAGGAAATCGAAATGAGGCATCATTTTTCCGTCGGGTTGACGACCTCCGAAACCATCAAAATACTTCATGGTAGCGTAGCTCCGATCGAAGAGGATTATTCCTTTGACATTAAGGGAGTTAATCGAATTTATCGTTTTCCGAGGCAGAGCAGCCTGAATACCGCCGATGTTCGTCTGGCCCTGGAGATACCCACCCGGAAAATACTCAATGGAATAGGCCTGGCTATAGAATCTTTGACTCCTGAACTGATAATCGATATTTCAAACAACGGAGCCACCTTGGTTGGAGGGGGGGCTTTACTTAAAGGTTGGCCTGAACGAATAAAAAAAAGATTCAATTTGCCGGTTCGGATTCCCCCGGAACCCCATTTCTGTGTAATTAGGGGGATGAAAAAGGTCCTGATGGATTTGAAGAAATATAAACCGCTTTTGGAAGAATAGTGTATAATTATATGAAAATAATAGAAATTTATATTTCACGTGTTGAATCCAACCGTGGGCCAGCCAGGACTGGAAAACGAGGGTCTCCAGAAAGGGTTCTTGACTTTTCCGACTTTTCCATAAAGTTAAACCTTCATACTTCACTATAACTATCTTATTTTAATTTAAAAACAATGAAACAACCCAGGGCGATAGTAACTCCCAAAGGAGAAAGATGGTTCAGGTCCGGACATCCCTGGATCTTTGGAGACGATGTCTTAAAGCTGAACGACACCGAAAATGGGGATATAACCGCTCTTTATAACACTGGGAATATTTTTTTAGGATGGGCTTTTTATAGCAGGCATTCCCGAATTTCTTTCCGCTTTATTACTTCAAATCCCGGAATCCCCGATCAAAGTTATTGGCGGGAGACACTTCAAAAGGCTATGGACCGCCGAAGTAAATATTTGGATTTTGACAAGGCCTGCAGGATTGTTTTCTCCGAAGCCGATGGTCTTCCCGGGCTTATTGCCGACTGGTATGCCGGCCATTTGGTTGTCCAAACGCTGATTCCTGGAATCGATAGAATTTTAGATAAATTATGTGATCTTTTTCATGAATTGCTTAAGCCTGTTTCTATCCTGATTCGAAATGATTTCGAAGCTCGTTCCCTGGAACAACTTCCCCGGGAGGTCCGGGCCCTGTACGGTCAGGTTCCTGAAATGGTCCGGGTTGAGGAAGGCCTTATTCAATATGAGGTGGGGCTGTGGTCCGGTCAAAAGACCGGGGCCTATCTGGATCAAAAAGAAAATCGTCTCCATCTGGTTTCATACCCCCAAAGTCAGGGACAGGTTTTGGATTGTTTCTGTTATACCGGCGGGTTTTCCCTGCACCTGGCTGGAAAGGCCAAAGAGATCATTGCCGTAGATGATTCAGCCTCAGCCTTGGAATTAGGACGGCGAAACGCCGCATTGAATGGATTTGACAACATCAAATTCTTGAAAAAGAACATATTTGATTATCTTAAAGAAGCCGAGGAGTTGGGGTTAAAATTCGATCTGATCATCCTGGACCCGCCGCCATTCGCCAGAAAGAAGTCTGCTGTAACCTCCGCCCTTAGAGGATATCAGGAACTGAATCGCCGGGCCTTACGATGTCTCAACCCGGGAGGGATTATAAGCACATATTCATGTTCTTATAATATAAGCGAATCCCTTTTCCTGGAGATTTTGTCCCAGTCAGCTCAAAAAGCCGGTGGCAAAATCCTTCTTCTGGAAAAAAGGATGCAGGCCGGGGATCACCCGGTTGTGTTAACTTTTCCGGAAAGCTTTTATTTAAAGGGAATGATAATACAAAAGGCCTGAAAGGCTGATCCTTGACAAGCCGTCCGCTGCTTGATATAAACTTTTTATCTGTTGCCGACGAACGGTAAGAGAGCTTTGAAAAATGCCGTTTTACAAAGGTCTCGTTTAATCCCTTCAGGATTTATTGATTGAGGAGGAATCTCCCTTATGCCCAGTCAAGCCCTTGCTTATGCCCGCACTTCCACACGCGCCGCCGCTTACCTTGATTTTTTACAAATGCTGACCGGTGCGGGTTTAATATTATTCATGTGGAGCCATATGATCCTGGTGGCCAGTATCAACCTGGGACCGGGAGCCATGAATGCCCTGGCCAAATTTTTAGAAGACACTTATATGGCCCAGACCGGGGGACCGGTTATCGGGGTGGCCTTTTTGCTTCATTTTGTCCTGGCCGCTCGAAAGCTCCCTTTCCGCAGTCTGGAACAAAAGGCCATCTGGCAGCACAGCCGAAGACTTCATCACCTGGATACCTGGTTATGGGTGATTCAGGCCGGGACAGCCATGATCGTTCTGATCATGGGTTCCATCCATATCTGGACCATTCTGACGGATCTCCCCATCACGGCGGCCAAAAGCGCGGCCCGCATCCAGGGCGGTTTCTGGCTGGTTTTTTATATGATCTTGCTTCCCATGATCGAGCTTCACGTGGGAATCGGTTTCTATCGGATCGGCGTTAAATGGGGGATCATCAAAAGATCCAACCGGCCCTTTTACGAACGACTGGAGAATGCCCTGACCCTGGGTTTCCTGATCATCGGGGTGGTGACACTTTATACTTTTTATACTTTGGTTATTTGAAGGCTGATGAAAAACGCCCACCTACTGCGTTCCCCTCATCCCGCATCATTCCGACGTACTTCCATGTACGTCTCATTCCTCGGGACTTCGGGCGCCTTGTATCTGAACGTTTTTGATCAGCCTTCTGAGAAAAGAGTCTCATCAAACGACAAGGAGTAACTCTTGGAAACGTTTTATACCGATTTATTAAGCATTGGTGCCGGTCTGGCCGGTGAACGGGTGGCCGTAGCGGCTGCCTCCCGGGGATTCAAAACCATTTGTTTAAGTATTGTTCCACCCAGGCGTTCCCATTCCTCGGCCGCCCAGGGGGGTATGCAGGCCTCTCTGGGGCATTGCTGCATGGGTGACGGGGACTGCCCGGACATTCATTTCTCCGATACCGTGAAAGGTTCAGACTGGGGGTGCGACCAGGAAGTGGCCCGCCTCTTTGCCGAAACCGCCCCGGTGGCCGTTCGGGAAATGGCCCATTGGGGGATCCCCTGGAACCGGGTAGTGGCCGGAAAAAGCACCTACTTCAAAGCCGGAAAGCAATATGAGAAAATAGAATCCAGGGAAAGAGAAGGGTTAATCACCGCCCGGGATTTTGGAGGCACGGCCAAGTGGCGGACCTGCTATACCTCCGACGGGACCGGCCATACCCTGCTGTTTACTATGGACAATGTAGTGGTCCAACTGGGAGTAACGGTCCATGACCGGGTGGAGGTCCTTTCCCTGATCCATGACGGGGAAACCTGCATGGGAGCCGTGGCCCGTTGTTTGAAAACCGGAAATCTGCGGGTCTATCTGGCCAAGGCCACCTTGATCGCCACCGGCGGTTACGGCCGCCTGTACCGGGAAACCACCAACGCCGTGATCAATGACGGCTCCGGGGCGATCATGGCCTTAGATAGCGGTGTGGTTCCGCTGGGGAATATGGAGGCCGTGCAATTTCACCCCACGGGTATTGTGCCCACCAATATACTGGTCACCGAAGGCTGCCGGGGCGACGGCGGGACTTTAAAGGATGTGAACGGCGAACGATTCATGCACATTTATGAACCGGCCAAACAGGAGCTGGCTTCCCGGGACGTGGTCTCCCGCTGGATGACCCACCATATCCGGGAAGGCAAAGGAGTTAAAAGCGCCTACGGCGACCACCTTTGGCTGGATATCCGTCACCTGGGGGAAAAGCACATCAAGACCAAACTCAGAGAAGTGGATGAGATCTGCAATAAATTTTTGGGTATCGATCCCGTCACCCAGATGATCCCGGTCCGCCCGGCGCAGCATTACAGCATGGGCGGGGTCAGAACCGACAAGGACGGAGCGGCCTATGGACTTAAGGGGCTCTTTGCCGCCGGAGAGGCCTCTTGTTGGGATATGCACGGCTTCAACCGGTTAGGAGGAAATTCTCTGGCGGAAACCATTGTGGCCGGGAAGATCGTGGGTGAAAAATTGGCCGATTTTCTGGAGGGCTATGAGATCCAGTTAAAAACCGAATCGGTCCGCGGAGCGGTCATAAAGGAGGAAGAACGCATCCAAAGGCTCGTCCAGGGCCGAGACGGAAAGGAAAACGTCTTTGAACTCCGCAAAGCCATGCAGGATGAGCTGATGGACCGGGTGGCGATATTCCGCAACGGTCAGGATCTGCAAAAGGCCGTTGACAACCTTCAGACCTTATACGACCGGTCTCAACGGATCGGGCTCAAATCCAACGGGTCTGGAGCCAACCCGGAATTATCCCTGGCCCTCCGTTTTCCAGGGATGATGCGGCTGGCCTTGTGCGTTGCCTATGGGGCCCTGGTTCGAACGGAAAGCCGGGGTTGCCATGCCCGGGAAGACTATCCGGAACGCAATGACCGGGATTGGCTGAAAAGGACCCTGGCCACCTGGAAGGAAGGAGATCGGCTTCCGACTCTGACCTATGAGGCCAATTCAAAAGTCTGGGAAATACCGCCCGGAGACCGGGGTTACGGGAGCTGCACCATTATCTGTTCCGAAGACCCGGAGGTTTGCGGACTTAAAGAGCCGGAACCGGCTCCCGAATTTAATGAATGAATAATAGCTGACAGCGGTCAGCCAAAACCTAAAATCTTTACGCTTAATTCTGATCGCTGATACCTAATTCCTAAATAAACGAGGTTTTTATAATGCCCAGACCATTGACCTTTCATATCTTTCGTTATAATCCGCTGGACTCGGCTTCAACGCCTCATATGCAGGATTTTTCTCTGGAAGAAACGGACAGCCTGACTATTTTTATCGCCTTGAATCGAATCCGCGAAGAACAGGACCCCAGCCTTCAATTTGATTTCTGCTGCCGGGCCGGGATCTGCGGGTCCTGCGCCATGATGATCAATGGCCGTCCCGATCTGGCCTGTCATACCAAGACCAAAGACCTGCCCGGGGAGATCACGCTGCTGCCCTTGCCGGTTTTTAAGCTGATCGGCGATCTGTCGGTAGATACCGGCAACTGGTTCCGAGCCATGAATGAGAAGGTGGAATCCTGGGTCCACACCGACCGGGTCTTTGATCCTGCGGCCGAAGAAGAACGGATGAACAACAGTCTGGCCGAAGAAATCTATGAGTTGGAACGGTGCATCGAATGCGGCTGTTGCGTGGCCGCCTGCGGTACGGCCAATATGCGGCCCGACTTTATAGGGGCCGTGGCCCTGAACCGCATCGCCCGTTTTATAATGGATCCACGGGATCAGCGCACCGACCAGCAATACTTCGATGTGGTCGGGACGGATGAAGGGATCTTCGGTTGCATGGGATTATTGGGGTGTGAAGACGTCTGCCCCAAGGATCTGCCGCTGCAGGATCAGTTGGGGATCCTGCGCCGCAAGATGGGTTGGGGGGCGATAAAACATCTGTTTCAGCGAAAGGCTTAGAATTAAACACAATAAAATTTATTGAATTAACCAGCCAGGGAGATTTCCTTCCTGGCACCAATAGCCTCATTGACTATGATTAAATTACCATGATCTTCCTTGTTTAGTTGTTTGTCGGCATTAAGCAGTTCGATGCCATAGACCGTCCCATCCGGAGCCATATCCACATTGAGTTCGTCGCTGATTCGAATAGTCTCGACCTGGCTTGTTTTTTTTTGAAGACGGATATAGGCGATATTATACCTGGAGTCGTAACTCAATTTCATAAGTCCCCCCCCGATCTTTATTCAAAAGTATTTTACCACAACCGTTATAACAATCCAATCCTCTTCTTCTTTGACAGCAAAGACTTCTAATTGCTTAGAAGCAAATAAACGACCCCGCCATTCCTTGGAAAAGGAAAAATTTCGTCTGAATCCGGTTCTGCCAAATTTGGCGGGGAATGACTCCCCGCCTTCTACTGTGGCTGCCACTTCTTCAACGGTTGTCCCCCGTTCTTCTATTCTTTCAAACGCATGAGGATGAAGCTTAATCGCCATTTAAATTTCACCCGGTAGTTGAATATTAGAATTTATCCTGATGCACAAATTCTCCAACCTCCCGCCTCTTAGGAGCGGCCGGCGTTTTCTCCGGATATCCCAGGGGAAGCATAGACACCAGTTCATAACCCTCCGGCACTCCCAGAACCGCCTTGGCCTTATCCTGATCGAAAAGTCCCACCACCACCGTACCTAACCCTAAGGCATGGGCGGTCAAACAGATCGACTGGGTCCCAATCCCCAGGTCATAAAGAAACCAGTCTCCCAATTTGGTGGTGGCCTGCCCTTTATAAAAACCCGCTTTCTGCAATTGACCGCAAAGGGCCAGGACCACCGGCGCCTCCACCATGGCCTTGCCGGCCGGATTGGTCGGGACCAGAGTGGTCTGGAGTTTTTGTTTGGTCTCCTGGTCTTTCACTACGACCACTTCCCAACATTGGCTGTTGGCCCAGGAAGGGGACCAGCGCAGGGCCTCCAGGATGGTATTGAGCGACTCTTCGGGAACCGCTTTATCCAGAAAATTTCGAACACTTCTTCTGCCTTGTATAATCTCCATCAAATCCGCCATGAATGGTACCTCCTCCAAAAATAATTTTAATTAAAGATTACTATACCAGCAAGGGGCCGGAAAGTTCAAGGCTCTTTTGGGTGGAAGAAATCACTTCACTTCCTAGTTTTTAACCGATATTTATTGTTGACAGTTTAACCGGAAACCCAATACTATAACAATATTATCTGGCTCTCCAAAGAGTTGGTGATGAGTGAAGGATTCAAGGAGTCAAGGATTCGAGGGAAAGGCTTAGAAATTACAAAGAGCTGAAGATTTGGGAAAAATCCTATTAATGCACTGATTTAAATTTTTCCAAACAAACCCTCGAATCCTTGAATCCTCGAATCCTTGACCCCTTTGTTGATCAGGACAGGAAGAGAGAAAAGATAGAAATGGAACCGAACCTCATGATTGATCTGGCCGCCGACCTTTATGTCTGGGGACATCCCCTGGTGGTCATGCACCGGACCCGGGCCCTGCACTGCAGTCGAGGCGGTCCGGGCCTTTTACGTCATCGACTGGAATTGTCGACCGCTCGGTCTCGGACCGTGGTCGGGCCGAACAACGACACCCTTTATTCCACCGGCTGGTATGATTTTCGAACCGGGGACCTCATTCTCCATATTCCTCCAATGGATCATCCCAGTCGCTACTGGTTGGTGATGCTGCTGGACGCCTTCACCCATGTAACCTACGTCAGCCGACGACAGTACGGAGTGGATGGGGCATCGGTCCGGCTCACTTACGATCCCGGGGAGGAACACGACCACACCCGGCGAGCCGATACGATCGCCCTCGGAACCCCTACGGTTTGGGTGCTGGTTCGAACGCTGGTCGACGGACCGGAGGATCTGCTCCCGGCCAGGGCGGTACAACAAGGCATCACCGTGACTGCCCCG
>CAZSTT010000024.1:4784-8570 GCA_964609705.1 uncultured Thermodesulfobacteriota bacterium | reverse complement strand
CCTGACCCTGCGTTTTCCCCCGGGAGAGGAACCTCCGGCCAGGGCCTTCTGGTCCCTGACGGTCTATGGACCGGACATGTTTTTTTTTGATAACCCCTTCAATCGCTACAGCATCGGAGATCGGACCCCGGGCCTGCTGCGCGACGCCGATGGACTTTCGATCACCATCGGCGGCGAACCTCCTTCCGACCTTTCCAACTGGCTGCCCGCACCGGCGGGTCCCTATATGCTCGGGCTTCGTATCTACGAAGGACGGAGCGACGTGGTGGAGGCAACCTGGTTCCCCCCGCCGTTGATGCGAGTTTGAAGGGACGGTTCAATTGAATAAGAAAATAAAGAGCTGAAAGGAGGCTTTGATTTTGAATAACACCTATAAGGCACCGCGGGCTGAATTTAAAAAATTGGCCGAGGGGGTTTACGTTTATCTCCAGCCTTTTGTTTTCTATAGCAGCAATGCGGGATTGATCGCCGGGAAAGAAGAAGGGGTGGTGGTGGACTCTCTAACCAATCAATATATGATTGAGAGTTTCAGGGGAAAGATAAAAGAGGTCACCGATAAACCGGTCCGATTTCTCATTAATACCCATCCCCATGGGGACCATACCTATACCAATCATTTTTTTACCGAGGCGACGGTCATTTGTTCCTCCAAGTGCCGGGAAGTGACTCTACAAATGCCGAAGGATTTTATTGAGAGGGCCAGGCAGGAAGTCCCGGCCATGAGTTTCGATGGGGCCAAAGATACTCCCCAGGATCTGGTTTTCGAGAAGTCCCTCACCCTCTATCAGGGTGAACGGGAAATCCGGCTGGCTTGCCTCGGGGCGGGTCACAGCCCATCCGATACCTACGTTTTCTTGCCGCAGGAGAAAATTGTTTTTTGCGGGGACATCTTGTTTTCCGGTACCCCTCCGCTCAGTCTGGCCGGCAGTGTCCTTGGTCATCTTAAGCAACTGGAAATTCTGGCAGGCCTGGAAGCGGAAATCTATATAGCCGGTCATGGACCGGTGGTCGGTCTGGAAAAGGTCTATGACGCCCGGGATTATTTGTTGACCGTGCTGTCTGAAGCCCGCAAGTGTTTTGACCGGGGCCTGAGCTTTCAGGAAGCGGCTCAGACCATCGACCTGGGCAAAAAGGAATGGACCTCTGCCCCGGCCTTCTTTCTCTATGCCCAATGCGCCAGAGCTTACAGCGACTTCCGGGGGGAAGAACCGGGCAGCCCACTGAACATTAATCTGCTGGAACTGGTTCCTGGCTGAAGGGGGCAATAAAGGGAGAATCCTCAAGGAAGCTTATAGTTTTTAAATTCCTCCCGAAGTTGGGTTTTAAGCAGTTTGCCCGTGGCGGTATGGGGGAGCTGATCGACGAAGACTACATCATCCGGGATCTGCCATCTGGCCACTTTGCTTCGCATGTACTCCAGGATTTCCTCCTTGGTGACCTGGACATCTTTACGCTTGACGATGATCAGTAAGGGGCGCTCATCCCATTTAGGGTGAGACAGGCCGATGACTGCAGCCTCGGCCACAGCCGGGTGACCCATGGCGTCGTTTTCAAGATCGATGGAGCTAATCCACTCCCCTCCGGATTTGATGACGTCTTTGGAGCGGTCGGTGATCTGCATATACCCCTCCGAATCAATCGTGGCCACATCTCCGGTGTTAAACCAGCCCTCCTCATCGATGATCCGGCCGCCTTCGCCCTTCAGATACCCATTCGTAATCCAGGGACCCCGCACCAGGAGATGGCCGAAGGCTTTTCCGTCCCGGGGCAATTCTTTTCCCTGCTCATCGACGATCTTCATATCCACGCCGTAGATGGATCGCCCCTGTTTGGCTTTGATGGCCAGCTTCTGTTCATAAGGGAGGTCTCCATGTTTCGGTTTAAGAGAGCCCGTTGTCCCGAGGGGACTCATTTCTGTCATTCCCCAGGCGTGTATCACCTGGACCTGGTAATCCTCCTCAAAGGTTTGGATCATGGATTTCGGAGCAGCCGATCCCCCGATCACCACCCGTTTCAGATAAGGCAGTTTCTTCCCGGTTTCCTTTAAGTATTGGAGAAGCATTAACCAGACGGTGGGCACGGCCAGGGTCAGGGTCACTTTTTCGCGGTCCAGAAGTTCGAAGATGGACTGGCCGTCCATTTTTTCACCTGGAAAGACCATCTTGGCCCCGCACATGGCCGCGGCATAGGGGATCCCCCAGGCATTGGCGTGAAACATGGGGACCACCGGCATGACGACCTCGTGGCTGGATAGACCCAAACCGTCCATGGTGCAGACACAGAGACTGTGAAGCACGGTTGAGCGGTGGCCGTATAATACCCCTTTGGGATTTCCGGTTGTACCTGAGGTGTAGCAAAGACTGGAGGCCGTCCATTCATCCATCCGGGGCCAATGATAGTCCTCAGGTTGTGAGGCCAGCAAGGTTTCGTAAGACAGGGCATTGGGCAGAGAGGTTTTAGGTTTATGGGCTTCGTCGGTGAGAATGATAAAACCTTTGACGGTTGACAACTGGTCGGCGATAGACTCCAGCAAGGGAACAAACGTTAGATCCACAAACAGATATTGGTCTTCCGCATGATTGGCAATGTAGGAGATCTGCTCGGGAAAAAGCCTGGGATTGATGGTATGAAGGACCGCGCCAATGCCGGAAATGCCGAAATAGAGCTCGAAGTGACGATAGCCGTTCCAGGCCATGGTTCCTATGCGATCGCCGGTTTGGACGCCCAGGGAGAGAAGGGCCTTGGCCAGTTTTTTAGAACGTTTTTCCGCTTCCCGGTATCCATAGCGGTGGATGGGACCTTCAAGGGTTCGGGAGACAATCTCAACGTCTCCATGGTACAGGCCGGAGTAGGAAATGAGTGAAGAGATTAAAAGAGGCCAATCCTGCATAAGTCCTATCATGTTTTTTTTCTCCTTTAGCCGAAAATATGGCTCAGTGCTTACCGAGTTCTATTTTCATATTTAGTGTTGTCACGCCACTTGCGTGGCATGACTGTTTGATAAAATTTCCCTGGGAATAAACCGGGAGGGTGACATGAATTGCGTTAAATATAAATAATGGGTTAGAATAAATTGTCAAGACAATATTTGGGATTTATGATAAATAAACCGGTAACCTGAAGTTTGAAAAGTAGAGAAAAATAAATGTTCAAGCCTTCTTCGGAATGAAGAGGTTCGCCGCGTTTGGAGAGGCGGGAGAAGAAAGGTCCGGTTATGCAAACTCTGCAAACTCTTAATAAAAGGATACTGGTTGAGACCGGCTATCTGGGGGCCAATGTGAGCTGCCTGTCCACCTCCCGGGGGCTCGTTTATGTAGACAGCCCCTTTTTGCCCGAGGACGGCCGGAAGTGGGCGGATCTGACCCGAGAGCAGACCGGCCGGGCTCCGGCTTATGTGATCAGTACCGATCACCATTATGACCATGTGATGGGAAACAGTTTTTTGACTCCCAATGTGATCTGCCATTCCCGGGCGGCCAGAGGACTGGATTACATGAGAAATAAAGAGGTCCTTAAGCAGATCATCCAAGACGCCTTTCCTGATGTTCTACCAAAGTATGAATCCTATATTGACCGGGTTGAACTGGTCAGGCCCCACATTACCTTTGATAAAAGGCTTACCCTGGATATGGGGGATGCCACCCTCCTGCTCGAATACGTGGGCGGGCACTCGCCGGCAACCATCATGATTTATTTGGCCGAAGACAAGGTCCTGTTTACCGGGGATAATGTGGAAGGGCAATTCCCTTTCTTCGGACAGGCTCATTTCGGAAAATGGAAGGAAGC
>CAZSTT010000024.1:3011-4684 GCA_964609705.1 uncultured Thermodesulfobacteriota bacterium | reverse complement strand
GCAGGAGTTATTTGTCCATACCCCTTTGCAATCCCCGCAAATAAGATATTTCACCAATGTGCTGGGCGGAGTGATTGACGATAATGGACATGATGGCGGCAATCGTCAGATCTCCAAAAGGCGGCATCGATACTTTTTTGTCAAATTCCTCAGGCTGTATACCTTTCACATAGCCCAGCGTTTGGGCTCTTACCGCATCGTAATAGGCCATGATATCGTTAAGTTCGGGAACCGGAAAGGCATTGACCTGATCGACGGTATAGTGGGACCCTGTTTCCTCGACCGGCAAATTAAATTTCTCAAACCATTTTTCAGACTCCCAGATTTGGGGCTTGCCCTGAACCCTGGCCTGGATAAATGAATCTTCAGAGCGGGCCACGTGAAAAAGAATCAGACCCATCGAGTTACAGCCACAGGCCGGTCTCCACGTCAATTCCGGTTGGGTCAGATCTTTTAGCGCCCTTCCGAATCCTCTTTTTAAACCGCCTAATTCCATCAAGATATATTCTTTAGTTTCCATCTTCCACCCTCCCATGGCCTTCAATTCAGAAATTTTAATAATAATTTCCCTTAAATATAAAACATGGCGAATGAAGGGTCAAGGAGAAAAAAAGGGGGCCCCTTCGTCTGAGGACATCGACTCCCCATTTTCCTTTGACGAAGCCCCAGGTAATGATTATTATATATATAAGCTACAACGGTGGATCCCGAACCGTAAAGGAGGTGAAAATATTTTATTCGACTTACCGGACATTATTATTTTTTTGATTTAAAGAAAGTTGGTGAAAAATTTTATAATTCAAAAAAAATACCATTGCTAAAGGAGGAAGAGGAATATTATTAGAATCCAGGTTTCCTAACCAGCTGATTAACATTGTCGCCTAAGGCCTGCTTTCATCAGCAGGGAATACCTTTTCAAAAAGGAGGGGTTGAAGATGTTAATTGATAAATTGATCCCCAATATTGATCGCAGGATGTCAGCCTGGATATCAATTCAATCCCAGCTGAAAAAAGAACCTCCCCAGAAACAGAGACCGACTATCACCATCTCCCGACAATTCGGTGCAGAGGCCTATTCCTTAGCTGAAATTCTGCAAGAACTCCTGCAAATAAAGACGGGCGATTCCTGGACTATATTTGACAAGGCCCTGATTGAAAAAGTCAGTCGTGAAACCGCCCTCTCTGAACATTTTCTGACCAACATCGGTGATGCCTCCAAGGCCTTTGATGCCTTGCTGACCATACTTCCCGGGATGCGCACCCACCGCGATGCTTTCCAGATCATGTCCCACTATATTATTCGGATTGCTCTCGATGGCAACGCTATCATCATCGGTCGCGGTGGAGCGGTCCTGACTCAACATCTCCCCCACTGTTTTCATTTTCGACTCGAGGCTCCTCTGGAATTCCGAATCCGCTCCATTCAAGAACGGTTGGGGATAACCAGTCACGAGGCAAGATCACTTGTAGATGAAAACCAGAATGTGAGGGAACGGTTCATCGAGAGCCTCCTCGGCAGCTCGATCGCCGACACCCGATTCTATCACGCCGTATTTAACAGCAGTAAGAGTAGTTCCCTGGGAATTGCCCGGGGTATCATGGTCCTGGTCTTTGAAAATTGGGGGGATGAACCAATTAAAACCCAAAAATAAGGTGAGAGGGGGGGAGTATAA
>CAZSTT010000024.1:0-2911 GCA_964609705.1 uncultured Thermodesulfobacteriota bacterium | reverse complement strand
TTTGAAGCGCTTGCCGCCTTAGCTGAAAGGAGGATGTACATGAAAGCAGGGATTTTTTTTACCGGAACGGGTCCTATCATTATCCTAACTTCTTATGATTCTTTAACCAACCCCCAGTTCATCCAGAAGTTGGATGCCAAGGGATTCAAGAAGTTCATTGCCTATGAAGTGTCCGAAAGCCAGGTTAAAGAAAAGTATGGAAACCATTTTAATGTAATTATGGGCGACCTTCATCAGGACGATGATCTGAGGGTATTGGATTACGACGGTCACCGGGTACTGAATAATTTCTTTTTAAAGGAACTGGGAGCGCCTATCTTTCACGAACCTTAAGGTTGCTGACCCGCACTATACTGACAGTCGGACCCCTATTCAGGCTTCCTGCAGGGACATTTCTCCAAGGAAAGGATCCCGATAGGGGAAGACTGTGCCCTTTGAGTTTTCCCAGAGAACCCACCTCCCGAGCCTCTCCCGCGTATCGCCGGATCTTTCGGTCGTATTCCATGCCCTGGATGAAATCAGTAGCAAAACCGCCGGCTTGATTCCCTTTTAACTTAAAGATTCTCCTGGGGAAAAATTTCTTGAATAAAATAAAAGGTAAGGATATGGTAAGGCATCAATGTTATGTTAATTTTGTCCCAGCTTTTTAAATGAACTCGTGCTTGATTCAGGATTTCAAAAATAGGTCCGCAAGACCTGAGACCTTTGAAAAATGTTCCATTTTGTCCAGGGTCGAGGAAGACCCAAATTTTAACCACAGGAATACATGGTGTATTTCGAGGATTAAAATTTGGGGCTGACACTGAGATTGGGCAAAAGGGGGCGTTTTTCGGAGGTCTCAATCTGATGATTGAATTAAGGGAGGTGTATTATGAGACTGAAAGGTAAAATCGCCGTTGTGACAGGTGGCGGCGGCGGATTGGGCGAAGGTATTTGTCTCTGCCTGGCGGAGGAGGGTGCTGACGTGGTGGTCAGTGACCTTGACCGGCAACTGGCCGATGCTGTGGCGGCGAAAGTTCGGGAGAAAGGTCCCAAATCTCTGGCTGTCAAAACGGATGTCAGTCAGGAAGACGACGTCAAAAAGATGGTGGAGCAAACGGTTAAAGAAATGGGCGACCTTGATATTCTGGTTTGTTGTGCCGGGGTCTCCGGGTATTCAAACCGGGAGGCCACCAGCCTCGACATCGAAGATCTGCCGGTGGAACAGTGGGACGAGACCTTTGCTGTTAATATGAAAGGCGTATTCCTGTGTAACCGTGCCGTGGCCCCCATTTTTCGCCGGAAGAATCAAGGCCGGATCATCAACATTGCCTCAATCGCCGGTAGAAAGGGATCCCAATTATTGCCTGCCTATCACGCCAGCAAAGCCGCCGTCATCAATTTTACCCAAAGCATGGCCATGCAGATGGCGCCGCATCACGTTAATGTGAACGCGGTCTGCCCCGGTATCATCTATACGCCCATATGGGAAAGAGGAGCCCAGGTACTGGCCAAAGCCCACCCCATGTTCGCCGGCACCGGCATTAACCCCAAGGAGGCACTGGATATGGTGGTCCAGACCTCGATTCCTTTTAAGACGTATCAGACTCCGGAGGATATTGGAAAGGCAGTGCTTTTTCTGGCCTCGGAGGAGGCTAAAGAAATTACCGGCCAGGCTCTAAATGTATGCGGCGGAATGTATTTTAGTTGAGATCTGGGCCTAACATCCCAAACGTTGCAGGTTAGGGGTTACAAGGCACGGGAAGGTGGTTGCTCGTTGCTAGTTCCTCGTTAAAACCAGAAACCAGAAACGAGAAACGAGTAACCAGCAACAGAGAAATTGCGAACCGATTTATTAAGGCTTTTAAAGGTGATTCATTGAACAAATCCGTAGGAATCATAGCCAATCCTGCTTCCGGCCGGGACATTCGACGGTTGGTGGCTCATGGTTCGGTCTTTGACAACCAGGAGAAGATTAACATCCTCCGCAGAGTTCTCAAGGCCCTGGACGAGGTTGGGATAGATCAGGTTTTTTTCATGCCTGATTTTGCCGGTCTGGGAATAAGGGCTTCGGAAGATCTGGACCTGACACTCCGGGTCTCGTTGCTGGAAATGAAGGCCTGCGGGAGCCAGGAGGATTCATCGGTGGCCGCAGCCCTTATGTCGGAATTGGGAGTGGGATGTTTGATCACCCTTGGCGGGGACGGTACTAATCGGATGGTGGCCAAAACCTGCGGCGACATCCCTCTGGTTCCCATATCCTGCGGGACTAATAATGTATTCCCCTATATGGTAGAAGGCACCGTGGCCGGCCTGGCGGCAGGGTTGGTGGCTGCCGGTCAGGTCAACATCAGGTCGGTTGGTTTCCAGGCGCCCATCCTGGAGATCCTTCGGGACGGGGAACCTGTGGATATGGCCCTGGTTGATGTAGTGATTACCGACGACCTCTTTACCGGGGTTCGTGCTGTCTGGGACGTGGACAAGGTCAAGGAAATATTTCTGGCCCGGTCCCGGCCCTCGGCCATCGGTTTTTCATCCCTGGGGGGGTTTGTTTGCCCCTTGCCGCTTCATAGCGGATTTGGTTTGCATCTGGTTTTGGGAAACGGAAAAAATCGAGTTAAATCCCCTATCGCCCCCGGTCAGATTTGCTGGGTCTCTATCGATTCCTATAAAAAATTCGGCCCCGAAGAAGAAATACCTATCATAAGTAATCCGGCCATGATCGCCCTTGACGGCGAGAGGGAAATCTCTATACATTTGGGAGAACGGTGGTCGGTTCGAATCAACCCTGCAGGTCCGTGGGTGGTGGACATTGAAAAGGCGGTGGATAACGGCTGCAGCTGCCATCTGTTTCATGAGGAAATTAATCCATTTTCAGAATCCGGGAATGTCATGTGATAATAAATCATCATGCACTCCGGTGCGGGTAACA
>CAZSTT010000023.1:21119-27909 GCA_964609705.1 uncultured Thermodesulfobacteriota bacterium | reverse complement strand
GGGTAAAAGGACTTAATTTTACCCCTTTATTTAGGAAACTGGCAAGCTCTTTCTTATGTCCGGGAAGGGATTCTTTTTAGCTCAAGCTAAGGGCCCCTGGGAAATAAAATTTTTTAATAATTCCCTTTTGCCTCAAGCCTCTCGCCTCATACCTCCTGCCGTTAAATCACCCCGATCAGGCGGGAGATGACCAGCCTCTGGATCTCGGAGGTCCCTTCACCGATTTCCAGTAATTTCTGATCCCGGTAAAACCGCTCCACATCATATTCCTTCATCAGGCCATAACCGCCGTGGAGCTGAACAGCATGGTTGGCACAGCGGTACATGACCTCGGAACAGTAGAGTTTGGCCATAGCCGC
The DNA here is from genome assembly GCA_964609705.1 of uncultured Thermodesulfobacteriota bacterium. Lineage (GTDB taxonomy): Bacteria > Desulfobacterota > RBG-13-43-22 > RBG-13-43-22 > RBG-13-43-22 > RBG-13-43-22. The sequence goes on along the minus strand of CAZSTT010000023.1, from coordinate 27,550 downwards.
CTCTTTGGCATAAGGCTTGTGGTTATCCCGGAGCCAGCAGGCCTTATACAGGAGAAGCCGGGCCAGTTCGATCTCCATCGCCATATCAGCTAATTTAAAAGAATTGACCTGAAAAGAAGAGATGGGCTTGCCGAATTGCAGGCGTTCCGTGGCATAACGCCGGGCCATATCAAAACACCCCTGAGCCCCGCCCAGTCCCATAGCCCCGATACTCAACCGCCCGCCGTCCAGGGTGCCCAACATCTGGTGAAAGCCTTCTCCCTGGGGACCGAGACGGCTTTCTTCCCGGACCCGACAGTCATCAAAATAAAGTTCACTGGTGTTCGAGGCCCGCCACATCAGTTTGCCGTGCATGGGCCGGGCTTCAAATCCTTTGGTCCCGCTTTCTACCAGGATACAGCTGAGTTCCTTTTTCCCGGCTTCCCGGATACCGGTCCGGGCCAAAACCGTCACCCCGGCGGTAATGTCGGTGGAGGCATTGGTGATAAAAATCTTGCTGCCGTTGATCACCCATTCGTTTCCGTCCAATACAGCGTTGGTTTGGGTATTTCCGGCATCGGAGCCGGCATTGGGTTCAGTAAGTCCAAAACCCCAGAGGGTTTCTCCGCGGCAGAGTGCCGGCAGGTATTTTCTTTTTTGCTCCTCGCTACCGTAATAATAAAGGGGCCCGATCCCCAGAGAATTTCCGGCAGCGACTGTGGCGGCGTGGGAACCGTCGATCCGGGCGATTTCTTCAACGGCGATAATATAGGATATGTAGTCCAGTCCCTGACCACCGTAATCTTCAGAAACGAACATGCCGAAAAGCCCAAGTTCCCCCATGGCCCGGCAGGTTTCGTATGAAAATTTTTCTTTTTCATCCAGTTCCCGGGCATTGGGTTTGATTTCTTTTTCGGCAAAATCCCGGACCGACTTCCGGAGTATTTCCTGTTCCATGGTCAAGGAAAAATCCATAGGGCTGTCTCCTTAATCCGAACCAGTCGGAAACATAGAATTGAAAAATATTTTTAGGCTGACCTTATTTTTTTACTCCATCAATTGAACAAGGTAAGGCATGATAATATTAACAAAAGGGGACCCGGAGCCCTGATCGATTGGGAAAAAGCTATCTCCGGTTCTGATAATTCCATAGCGCAAAAGTACTATAGGAGGTTGAAAATGTCATCAAAAAATTTATGGCGGAAAGTTAAGTCCGGATAAAATCATATTTTTTTCTTGACAAATATCCGGCTTTTGTAAAAATATACCAACCGTTCTGTTTTTTGTCAATAAGGGAATTATGGGAACCAAAGGAATCAAGACCAGGCAACAGATTGTAACAAAATCGCTGCAACTCTTTTCCGTCAAGGGATACTTCAATACCTCCATTAACGATATCCTGGAAACTACCCATTTGACCAAAGGAGGACTTTATGGCCATTTCGGAAGCAAAGAAGAAATCTGGAAGGCGGTTTATGGGGAAGCGGTCCGGATCTGGAGAGGCATTGTGTTCAGAGACGTCCGAACGACCTCCGATCCCTTGGAGCGTATAGAAAAAACCATAGAAAACGCCCTGAGAGATTATCTGGGGGGAAATGTGTTCGAAGGCGGCTGTTTTTTTGCCAATATGCTGGTGGAGCTCTCCGGGCAATCGGCTTCGATGAGTAAACAGGTCTTGCGGGGATTTGTCCGTTTTTCCCGCCTATTTCGATCCTGGTTGGAGGAAGCGGAACGAAAGGGATTAGTAAAAGATGGTCTTAACTTCAAAGAGATTGCTGATTTTATAGTAATCTCGATCAACGGAGCGGTGACCCTTTATTCGGCTTCCAGGGATCGGGCTATTTGGAAGGAGACCATCAGTCAACTGAAATTTTTTATTAACCAACTAAAAAAATGAGAAGGAGGAACAGGGATGATCACTTTTAAAAAAGGGAATTTACGGGTTCCCAAATGGAATCGAAAAGTTTTCATGGTCGCCGGCGGCACGACGGCCTATAAAAAGTATTTTCCGGAGTATAAACTGGAAGAGCTGGTGATGATGGCCTTTAAACAGATGCTGGAAGACAATAACCTGAAAATGGACCCCCTGGAAGTCAAAGGCTTGATTAATTACTGCGCCTATGGGGAATTTGCCGATCATTTTCAGGATCAACTGCTGTGTGAGGCCAAGGTCCATGACTATTTGGGATTGGATCCTCTTTTTAATACCGGGATCAAGACCGGCGGAGCCACCGGCGGATCGACCATCCTCAATGCCGCCATGGCCGTGGCTTCCGGGTATGCCGATGTGGCCCTGGCCGCCGGCTGGGAACGGATGGACGAAGTCGACACCCGAACGGGCAATTTTTATATCTCCACCGCGGCCTGCAAGGATTTTGAAACCCGCCTGGGACGGGTTTATTCTTCCTATTATGCCCCCATGGCCAACCGCTTTGCCTGGGCCTTCAACGTTTCGGAAACCACCCGGGCCAAAATCGCCGTTAAAAACAGGCTCTATGCCTGCTCTTCTCCCTATGCTCAGCAACCGGGAAAGCATACCGTGGAAGAGGTCCTGGCCAGCCGTATGTCGGCCTACCCCTTACGGTTTCTGGAGTGTTGTGCCATGAGTGTCGGATCGGCCTGCGCCCTGCTTTGCGATGAAAAAACGGCCTATAAATTAACCGACCACCCGGTAGAGGTATTTATCTGCGGCGGCACTCATACCCTGCGGGTCGCGGACCGAAGGCCCATGGATATCCCCCTGCTCCCCAATGAAACTGCGGGGATGTATAAAAATTTGTTGAAAGAAGGCAGCCGCTGGCCCGGATTCGAAAGCTTCCTGGCGGCCCGATTCGCCGCCTATCTGGTCTACCGGATGGCCGGTATTTACAATCCGCTGGAGGAACTGGACTTGGTGGAACTGCACGATGCCTTCACTATCAGCGATCTTCAAACCTATGGCGATATCGGTCTCCGACCCTATGGCCAGGAACAGGATTACATCGAATCCGGGGATGCCTATTATGGCGGGAAATGTCCTTCCAATTTGTCGGGGGGGTTATTGGGAACCATGCATGCCGTAGGGGCCACCGGGATCTTTCAGGCCGTAGAGTGCCTCTGGCAGTTGCAGCAAAAATACGACCAGTTTCACGGCGACCCCAAGATCTGGAAACAATGGGGAAAAAGAAAACCCAAAGATTGGCAGAGTCTCCAAATTCCCCAAAAAAGCAAACAGGCCCTCTGGGTCTCTCATGCCGGTGTCGGTTCCCATGTCACCGTCGGTATTCTCAAAAAGAGCTGATAAAGGAGAAAGGAATATGACAAAAAATAAAAAAGAGATCAAATTCATCGGTCAGGTGACGAAAATAAGACAAACCAAGCCGCAAACGGTTATCGAATGGCCTCGAACTTTAACCCATGTTCATACCTTCGGCTTGCTTTCCCCGTTTTTTCAAGGTCTGAAGGAAGGAAAGCTGAAAGCCACTTTCTGTCCCAATAAAAAATGCCCTGAAGATTTGCTCTGGATTCCGCCTCGGGCCCATTGCCCGGATTGTCATACGGAAATGAAATGGAAAACCCTTCGCAATCCGGTGATCGGGAAAGTGTATGCCTATACCGAAGTAGCCTATGCCGGTGCCGGAATAGAGCTTTCCACTCCCTATTGGCAGATCGATGTCCAGATACCCGGCTTGACCACCATTCCTAAAAGTTATCTTTTATATGGTAAGCCTTCCATAGGGATGAAAGTCAAAGCCGAATTCAGGACAAAGAAACCCACTAATACGGTTCTGGATTATTATTGGGTACCGGTGGATTAATTAAACGCCTCCATTCCGTTAATAACGGACCTGCCCTTTCGCGGAAAGAAAAGGATTTTTAGAGAGACAATCCTCTTGAGCAGAAGCGGTCTCCACCGCTTCTGCTCAACCTTCAGGGCCCTTTAAAATCAGGCAACGGCTTTCTTTTCTATTCTGGAAAATGAATCGGCTATTCTATCTTCGGAAACGTTTACCTGGAAATTCTTCGGATTTCTCTCTAACCACGATAATCATCCAGAGGAAATATCAAAAAAGATAGTACAAAGGATGCATTTCTTGTTATAATAAAAATCCAACCTATTAAGAGAGTTATAGCCTAAGAATCTATAAAAATATTTTTCATGGGCCCGGATGATCCATTATATATCTATGAATTGGAAGGAACCTTCACCGATCCCGAAGGATTTTTTAAGGAAAACTTTTTGGCTCATTGGAGGGAGGGGGAAAGCCATTTTTTATTTTTTTCCCATCCTCAGGAAGAAAAGCTCCGGAAATTTCTAGAAAGCCAACGCGGGGGCACCTGGGTCCGGACCCATAACCTCTCCTATAAAGAATGGCAAGGCGGTACGCTTGTGGACTCTTTGTCGGTTGGAAAATTTGTTTTTATTCTTCCCTGGGTTTCTCGGCTTGAAGACCCGGAGAGTATCATGATTCGTCTGGATCCCGGTGTGGTCTTTGGCTCTGGAACCCATCCGACCACCCGAGATTGCCTTCAGGCTCTCCTGTGGATTTATGAGAGGGAACAACCCCGGAAGGTCCTGGATTTAGGGACTGGCACGGGCATCTTATCTCTGGCCGCGGTTTCCCTGGGGGCCGAAGAGGTTCTGGCCGTCGACCAGAATCCGGCTTGTGTCCGGACGGCTGAAAAAAATATCGGAATAAATGATCTGCAGGAGAAGATTAAAATCATCGAAGGCCGGGCAGAAGAATATATCCTTCTGCCGGCCGATCTGGTTATGGCGAATATTCATTTTGCGGTTATTCGGGAACTCATTACCCGCCAGGCCTTTTTTGGAAAAAAATGGGTGATCCTTTCCGGGTTGCTGCGTAGTGAATTCTTGGATATCAAGCATCGCTTGCAGGTCCCCGGCTTTGAAATAGTTAAGGAATGGGACTCCGAGTTCACCTGGTTCACCTTGGTGGGGAGGAATAAAGGGGTTTTATGAAGATAGACCCGACACCGGAACGATTGGAGTTTCTGGCCAGGGATTACTCCCAGGGGTTTATCGCCGATCTGGGGATATCGGTTGTCCAATATGATAAGGGATATCTCGAAACCCGGTTGGAGATACAGCCTCGACACCGACAACAGGATCAGTATATCCATGCCGGGGTCCTGGCCGCCATGGCCGACCATACCGCCGGGTATGCGGCTTACAGCCTGGTGGCCGATGATGTTCGAATATTAACCATCGAATTCAAGATCAATTTTTTTCGGCCCGCTTATGGGCAAGGTCTGATCTGCAAATCCCGCATCCTTCACCAGGGGGGGAAAGTTCTGGTTGGGGAGTCAGAGGTTTATGATCAACAACCGGAAGGCCATAGTCTGGCAGCCAAGGCCACGGTTACATTGATGGCCGTTCATAAGAGCAGGATAAAAACGATGGCGGGTGACGGGGGACAGGAAATAACGGATTAGGATTGATAAACGCCCCGGATGAAAGATGCCTTAGCTGGAAATTGGATATCCGATATCGGTTAAACTGAACTTTAATCATTGGCTTTCAAACTCTCAACAACACGCTTTTCACTCCTCACACTTCGAACTCCGAAACCATCACTTCGAACCTTGAACGTGAACTTTGAGCCCCACCCTCCCAGCATCTCCCCAGTTGGTTTGTCTCGCTTCTTTTCCCTCATCTTTTCCGGGAAAGGTGTTTTACCCATTGAGGCCGGTTTTTCTTCTTGACAAAAATATTTGGAAAATTATAATTATATTATAGTTATAATATAGTTAATTTATAGCCAGAAAGATTTCAGGCTTTAGACAGGGATTCCCTATGGCCGTCTTCAAAAAAGAAAAAAAAACCAAAGAGTTTGTTTCTGTTGACGGAGAGCCTTTCAAATCTCCCAAGGCCAAATTCGAGGTTTTTGGTGAAGAAATGATCGAGAAAGAGGTCAAGCAGAGTGGTAACAGCGGACGTGTCTACCTGCCTCCCGAATGGGTCGGAAAACATGTCAAGATTATAAGGATCGACTGATGAAAGAAAAAAAGCCTTTGAAAACAATAAAAATAAGAAAATTGAGGGTCAAAGATTTGCCCCAAATCATCAGGATTGAAGAGGCGATAACCAAAGCCAAAGTCAGCCAGCAAAAGAAGGCCTGTTTAAAGGACCATATACAAAAAGAAGGCAGTGTCAGTTTTGTAGCCCTATTGGAAGGGCAAGTGGTAGGGTTTCTCATTAGTGAAATTCTAACCAACAGTTTTGGTTTGGATCAGAGCGGCTGGATTGAAAACTTTGGGATTCTTCCCCCTTACATGGGACAGGGGATCGGGCGAGCTTTGGCCGGTCACCTTTTCGAGGTTTACCGGAAAAAGAAAATATTCGAGATATATACCTCTGTCCGCTGGGATTCGGTCGATCTGCTTTCCTTTTTTAAATCCACAGGTTTTGATCGGAGCAACTTTATTAATTTGTATAAGAAATTGGATGA